>JAPLOJ010000055.1 GCA_026400795.1 Alphaproteobacteria bacterium | reverse complement strand
GCGGACCCTTGCCATCAATTGGGTTGCCGAGGCCATCCACAACGCGACCCAGCAGGCCCCTGCCCACGGGCACGTCCACGATGGACCCGGTGCGGCTGACCGTATCGCCTTCCTTAACCGTAAGGTCGGAGCCGAAGATCACGACGCCGACATTGTCGGTTTCAAGGTTCAGCGCCATGCCCTTCACGCCGGAAGCGGGGAAATCCACCAGCTCACCAGCCATGACATTCTGCAGCCCATAAACGCGGGCGATGCCATCGCCGACACTCAGCACAGTGCCAACCTCAGCAACATTCGCTTCAGCGTCAAAGCCAGCGATCTGCTGCTTGAGGATTTCCGAAATTTCAGCCGGACGGATTTCCATGGTCAGGCAGCCCCCTTCATCACGTATTGCAGGCGTTGCAGCTTGGATTTGATTGAATTGTCATACAGGCGGGAACCGATCCGCACGATCAGGCCGCCCAGGATGGATTTGTCAATCGTCTCAGAAAGACGAACATTGGAATAACCAGCTTCCGTCAGCCGCGCCGCAATCTGGGCGCGCTGCGTATCGGTCAGCGCATGGGCCGTGGTGACTTCCGCCATCTGCTGGCCGCGGCGGTCTGCGATCAGCGCGCCAAAGGCACGCGCCACCGCAGGCAGCGCCGCCAAACGACGATTGGCGATCAGGACGCCCACCAGGTTGCGCACCTCACCACCAATACCGACGCTATCCAGGATTTTGAACATCCGGTCCCGTTGGATGGCGGCATTGAAGCGCGGATCAGCGATGAAGCCATGCACGTCGGCATTGTCGCGGCAAACGGCAAACAGCGCTTCCAATTCCGCGCCAATCCGGTCAGCAGCACCGGGTTCGGTACCACGCCGGTCATCGGCAAGGTCAAGAAGCGCCTTGGCATAACGCCCGGCTGCGCCCACGGCGCTGGACGCCGATGGTGAAGCCTTTTCAATGGTCTGGTCTGTGGCAGCCACGGGTTTTCCCGGTCCTGTTTCTTGCGCGAAAACGATATGCCGGGCGATCTCCCGACGCGGAGCGGGCGTTACCATAGGGTTTACCGCACCGCAACCGAGCCCGCGGCATTTTTGCGGGCGCTTTCGCATGAATTGCGCAAATTCTGCCCGCCCCACCCTGCTTGACAGCGCTTCGCCGCCAATCGCAGGCTTTGCCCATAAGCGGCGCCATGCCCGAAAAAGAAGGAAACGTCTTGCACATGACACCCGAATTCAGCCGGCGCGCCGGTCTTTTGGCCGGGGCCGCCGCCGCCTTGATGCCGCTCCGCCCAGCCCATGCCGCCTTTCCGGAACGCGCCATCACGCTTTCCGTCAGTTTCCCGCCTGGTGGTGCCACCGATATTCTGGCCCGCATTCTGGCTCCGCCGCTGAGCGAGGCGCTTGGCCGGCCAGTTGTGATCGAAAATCGCGGCGGCGCCGGGGCCAATATCGGCATTGGCTATGTCGCCCGCGCGGCGGGGGATGGCTATACGCTCCTGGTCACGTCCAGCGCCTTCGTGGTGAACCCCAGCCTTTACAGCAACCCGCCCTATGATCCCTTCCGGGATTTCGCGCCCATCAGCACGCTTGGCGCTTCCCCCAATGTGATTGCGGTGCGCCCCAATCGCGGCATTGCCTCACTTCAGGATCTGATCGCCCAGGCCAAGGCCAGCCCCGATAAGTTCAACTACGCAAGCCCCGGCATCGGCACCACGCCGCATCTGGCGGGCGAATTGCTGAAGCTGCGCGCTGGGTTTGAGATGCAGCACGTGCCCTTCAGCGGCGCTGGCCCCGCGACCCAAGCCGCCTTGGCCGGCACCACCCAGGTGATCAGCGCGGCGCAAGGTTCGGTCATGGCGCAGCTTCGCGCAGGCGAATTGCGCGCCATTGTGCAAACTGGCGCGACGCGCGCGGTAGACCTGCCCGATGTGCCCACCCAGGAAGAACTCGGCATCAAGGATGCGAATTCTGAGACCTTCCTGGCGCTTTTCGCCCCGGCCGCGACTCCGGCGCCAATCCAGGCATTGCTGGCGCGGGAGGTGGTGAAGGCCCTCCAACGCCCGGATGTGCAGGAACGCTACCGCCAAGCCGGCGCCCCGGTGGTGGGGGGCGGGCCTGAGGAACTCCGCGCCCGTGTTGCGCGGGAAGTGCCGATCTGGCGGGAAGTGATCCAGGTATCGAAGATAAGCGTGCAGTAAAATCAGGGTTTTGCTGGAATAGGTGGGGCAGGTTCAGCCGGCGCCGGGGCGGAAAGCCCGGCGCAGAGAAAGGGCAGAATCTGTTCCACCGCCATGTCGAAATCGCCCGAATCGCACACGCCGCCGGACATCATCTCAAGCCGGCCAGACCGCAGCAGCGTGTAGCGATAGGCCCCCATCATGAAGTAAAGCCGCCAATACAAAACCTCTGGCGGTAAATGCTGCAGCACGGGGCGGAAGGCTTCTACATAAGCCAGCGTGGTGTCGTCATAGACCGTGCTCAGCACTTCCCTGGATATATCATCGGGTTCCGTATTCAGCCTGGCATGCATGCGCATGGTCGCGCGGCCTTCGGGGGTTTTGCCATTGAGCATAAAGGGCGAGACGAAGGCGCGCACCAGGACTTCAAGCGGCACGCGGCCATCCGGCCAGGTTGCCTTGGCGCCTTCCAAAGCGCGGCGCCGGGCCGCCGTGACCTGTTCCGCCCCGCGCATATAGGCAGCGCGAAACAAATCCCGCTTGGACCCGAAGTAATAATGGAGCTGCGCCAGATTGACCCCGGCGGCGAGCGCAATGGCGCGGGTGGAGGCGCCCGTATAGCCATGATCGGCAAACAGCATCTGCGCCACATCCAGGATGCGGTTGCGGACACTGGCCGAAGGGTCAATCGGGGCAAGCAGGCTGGTCATGGGCTCCGGGCTTTGGTCAGGTGACCAATCCGGTCAATCTAGGCCGATTCGCGCCAAGGGCAACCAGAACCCTAGAAATTGACGAAAATCAGCCTTGGCGCTATTTGGTCAGACGACTGATTTGCAAAGGGCCGGCCCCGCGCATCGTTCGGATGAGTGGCGAAGGCCCCATAAGCGGGAGGAAGCGTCATGAGCGCAGCGCAGGAAATCACCCAATCCCGCTATTTCGGCGGCGAAGCCCCAGTGGAGCGTGCCCGCCGCATCGCGCCTATCATCGCGGCTTCGTCGAACCAAATCGAACGCGACCGCGCTTTGCCGAAGGAATTGCTGGATGCGCTGCATGGCGCCGCGCTATTCCGCACACTGCTGCCACAGGCCTTCCGCGGTGAGGAAGTGCCGCTGCATGATTTCGTGCAGATGCAGATCGTCATTGCCGCCGCTGATGCCAGCACCGCCTGGTGCGTGGGGCAGGCTTCCGGCTGTTCCATGGCGGCGGCCTATCTGAAGCCCGAAATTGCCTATGAAATCTGGGGCGCTGATCCACGCGCCGTGCTCGCCTGGGGCATGGGGCCGCAATCCCGCGCTGTGGTGGTGGATGGCGGCTATCTGGTGACCGGTAAATGGCATTTCGCCAGCGGCAGCCGGCACTGCACCTGGCTTGGTGGCCATTGCAAGGTTGTGGAACGCGATGGGTCCTTGCGCGCCGATGCGGAAGGCAACCCGATTGACCGCACCATGCTATTCAAGCGCGAAGTGCCGAAGATCACTGATAATTGGCGGGTGATGGGCCTGCGCGGCACCGGCAGCGACACTTACGAAGTGACGGATCTTTTCGTGCCGGATGATTACACGGTGCAGCGCGATCTGCCGATCAATCGGCAAACGGCCGGCACGCTGTATCATTTCACCAGCACGCATGCCTATGCGGCCGGCTTTGCCGGCGTGGCGCTTGGCATTTGCCGCGGCACACTTGATGCCTTCATCAAGCTGGCGAGCGACAAAACCCCGGCTGCCTCCACACGCCCAATGCGCGACAGCCATGTCATTCAAAGCCTGGTGGCGCGTTCCGAAGCGCGCTGGCGTTCCGCGCGCAGCCTGCTTCTGGAGACGCTGCGCGAATGCTGGCAGCGTGCGGAAGCTGGCCTTGAAATGACGAATGATGAGCGGGTTTCGATTCGCCTTGCTTCCACCTTCGCTATCCAGACCTCTCGTGAAGTGGTGGAAACAGTCTATCAGGAAGCTGGTTCAACCGCGATTTTCGAAGACAATCCCTTTGAGCGGCGCTTCCGGAAGACAATCCCTTTGAGCGGCGCTTCCGCGACATTCATGCGGTCAGCCAACAGGTGCAGGGCCGCAGCGCGCATTTTGAAGCGGTGGGCCAGCATCTGCTTGGCCAGACGCCGCATGCGCGGTTCCTTTAAAAACGGCACGGAGGAAAACGATATGGGCTTGCAAGGTCTGAACCATTACACGCTGCGCCCGGTGGATCTGGAAGCCACCAAGCATTTTTATGAGAAGGTGCTCGGGCTCGAATTGGGCTATCGCCCGCCACTGACCTTCCCCGGCTATTGGCTTTATTGCGGCGATAATCCCACCGTCCATCTGATCGGTGATCGCCAGGGTGAGGAAGGGCTACCAGAACGCAAGGTTGGCCACACCGGCCTGGTGGATCACATCGCCTTTTCCTGCACCGGGCTTGCCACCATGCGCGCGCATCTGGATCAGCACAAGGTCACCTATACGGCGCGCGTCATTCCGCGCGATCGGCAGACGCAAATCTTTCTGCATGATCCGAATGGTGTCGCGGTGGAATTGAACTACCCGCCCGAGGAAACCCCGCCGGACTGATCGGAGGTTTCACAAAACAGGCGGTGCAGCGTGTGCAGCACCGCCTCGGCCTTTGGGTCCGCCAGGCGATAATAAATCACCGTGCCGGCGCGGCGCGTGGCGACCAGCCCTTCATCGCGCAAAAGCGCCAAATGCTGCGACAGCGCGGATTGGGACAGCCCGACACTAGCGGCGAGGTCATTGACTGATTTCTCGCCCGCCGCGACCAGGTCACACAGCACCAAAAGCCGCCTCTCATTGGCCAAGGCACGCAAAAGCCGCGCCGCCAGCGCAGCATTTTCGGCAAGCCGCGCCGCATCATCCGCTTCGCGTGGGGGGCTCAACAGGTCGCTCATACAGGCATCCTAAACCGTTGCGCGCGGCAGGACCATGGCGGCTTGACAGGGATAGTATATGTTACATTATAACATTTCATACCTACCCCGAAGGCCCTTCCACATGCTTCGTCGCGCTCTGCTTTGTTCACCCGCCCTACTGCTGGTCAGGCCCGCCCTGGCCCAGCAAAGGCTTTCGGTGGTCGCTTCCTTCTCCATCCTGGCGGATATGACGCGCCAGATCGGCGGGGATCGCATCACGCTCCGCGCCATTGCCGGGGCGGATCAGGATGCGCATGGCTTTCAGCCCAAGCCATCAGACGCCGCCGCACTCACCAATGCCGCGGTCATGATCCGCAATGGCCTGGGCTTTGAAGGCTGGCTGGATCGCATGATCCGGTCTTCCGGCTTCAAGGGCGGGCTGGTCACCACCACCGATGGCATCACGCCCCGCATGATGCAGGCGCATGCCCACCACGGGCATGACCATGGCGGCGCAGGGCGGCGGCACAACCATTCAGTCGGGCCACGCCAGGTGCCGGACCCGCATGCCTGGCAGGATGTGGGCCTGGCGCAGCACTATATCCGCAACATCACCGGCGGGTTGGTCGCCGCCGATCCGGGTGGTGAAGCGTTGTATCGCCGCAACGCGGAAGCCTATGCCGCACGCCTTGCCGCGCTGGACAAATGGGTGCGCGCTGAAATCGCCAAAGTGCCGGCAGCGCGGCGCAAGATTGTTACCAGCCACGACGCCTTTGGCTATTTCGGCGATGCTTATGGCGTGCGCTTCCTCGCCCCCCAGGGCGTTTCCACAGAGGCCGAGCCCTCAGCGGCCGAAGTCGGGCGGTTGATCCGCCAGATCAAGGCAGAAAGCATCACCGCGCTGTTCCTGGAAAACATGACCAACCCGGCAACGCTGCAACGCATCGCACAGGAAACTGGCTTGCGGGTGCGTGGCCGGCTTTTTGCCGATGCGCTTTCTGCCGAGACCGGCCCGGCGCCAACCTATGAGGCGATGTTCCGACACAATCTTTCCCTGATGGTGCCTGCAATGCGGGGAGACGCCGCATGATCATGACCAGCCTTCGCAACCTGGCCTTTGGCGCGATTGCAAGCCTTGGCGCCCTGACCACAGCCCAGGCCCAGGGCTTCACCCCGCATGTTTCGGGCGAGGCTGATCTTGGCCTCTATGGCGTTTCTACCTTCAACGCCAAGGATTCCGCCCGGCGCGGTACGAGCCTTTATCTTTTCGGTGAAGTCGCCACCGGCTTTCACATCGCGCCCGGGCTTTCGCTGCAAACCGTGGTGGCGTTTGAACCGATCGGGGAAGGTGACGCTTTGGGCGGCTTCCCGATGGATGGCGTGATCGGCTTTCGCCGCCAATCCGCCTTTCTGGAAGCGTTTTTCGCGGAATGGAAACCGGATGATGCCCTCACGCTTTATGGCGGGCGCTTTGTCGCCCCCTTCGGCCGCGGCCATCATGACTTCCCCGGCATCCTGACCCGCATCCGCGCGCATGAGGTGCAGATGATTGGCGATGCCATGGGTGTGGGCGGCACCTGGAATTTCCTGGCCGATCCGCGCTTTGGCGAACATGACATTTCCGCCGCCGCCTTCACGCTTGATCGGACCTTCCTGTCCTCAACCTGGCTGACGCGCCGA
>JAPLOJ010000118.1 GCA_026400795.1 Alphaproteobacteria bacterium | reverse complement strand
GCACGCTTTCTGCATCTGCAAGCGAACCCGCCACAGCGCCAATCCGATCCGCCGGCGTTTGTGAAAGCTTCGCGGCTATCGCCGCAAAAGCCTCCGCCCAGCTTGCCGCGACCATGCGGCCATCCTTGCGGAGCCACGGACGATCCAGCCGGCGACGCTTCAGGCCATCGAAGGAAAAGCGGCCGCGATCGGCCATCCATTCCTCATTCACCGCCTCATTGATGCGCGGCAGAATGCGCAGCACTTCGGGTCCGCGCGTATCAATGCGGATATTCGCACCCACGGCATCCAACACATCAATGCCATCCGTCTTGCGCAATTCCCAAGGGCGCGACACGAAAGCATAAGGCCGGCTGGTGAGCGCGCCGACCGGGCAAATATCAATCAGATTGCCGGAAAGCTCAGACGTCAGCGCTTTTTCGACATAGGTGCCGATTTCCATATTCTCGCCGCGATTGGTCCCGCCCAATTCCGGCGTGCCCGCCACTTCCGCCGCAAAACGCACGCAGCGCGTGCACTGAATGCAGCGCGTCATCACGGTTTTGATGAGCGGGCCGATATTCTTATCCTTCACCGCCCGCTTGGCTTCACCGTAACGCGACTTGTCATGGCCATAGGCATAAGCCTGGTCCTGCAAGTCACACTCGCCACCCTGGTCGCAGATCGGGCAATCCAGCGGGTGATTGATCAGCAGAAATTCCATCACGCCATGCCGAGCATTGCGCACCAAGGGTGTGTCCGTGAAAACCTTCATCCCATCCATGACTGGATAGGCGCAGGAAGCGACTGGCTTTGGCGCCTTTTCCACTTCCACCAGGCACATGCGGCAATTGCCGGCGACGCTCAGGCGTTCATGATAGCAAAAGCGCGGGATTTCCTTGCCCGCCGCTTCGCAGGCTTGCAGCACGGAAGCTCCATTCGGGACTTCCACTTCAATGCCATCAACCGTGACCTTCGCCATGGCGCTTACTCCGCCGCCAGCGGCATGGAGTGCCGCTTCTTATAGTCGCGAATGCGTTCTTCCATGAGCGGGCGGAAATGCCGAATCAAACCCTGCACAGGCCAGACGCCCCCATCGGCAAGCGCGCAAATGGTGTGACCTTCAATGCGCCGCGTGACGTTTTCCAGCACGTCGATTTCCTCGATCTCCGCATTGCCTGAAACCATGCGGTCCATCATGCGCTTCTGCCAGCCCATGCCTTCGCGGCAGGGCGTGCATTGGCCGCAGCTTTCATGCTTGTAGAAGGCCGCGAGCCGCGCAATCGCCTTGATCACATCGGTGGATTTATCCATCACAATCACACCCGCCGTGCCAAGGCCTGAACGGTGTTCGCGCAGCGCATCAAAATCCATCAGCACATCATCGCAAATATGCTTAGGCAGCAGCGGCGTGGAAGACCCGCCCGGAATGACGCACAGCAGATTATCCCAACCGCCACGCACCCCACCCGCATAACGCTCAATCAATTCGCGCATCGGGATGCTCATTTCTGCTTCCACATTGCAGGGATTGTTCACATGCCCCTGGATGCAGAAAATCTTCGTGCCCGAATTCTTGGCCCGCCCGAAGGAGGCAAACCATTCCGGCCCGCGGCGCAGAATCTCCGGCACCACAGCAATGGTTTCAACA
This sequence comes from Alphaproteobacteria bacterium, assembly GCA_026400795.1. Classification (GTDB taxonomy): domain Bacteria; phylum Pseudomonadota; class Alphaproteobacteria; order Acetobacterales; family Acetobacteraceae; genus Neoroseomonas. The sequence goes on along the minus strand of JAPLOJ010000118.1, from coordinate 1,511 downwards.
TTATTCACCGTGGTCGGGCAGCCATACAGCCCCACAGCAGCCGGGAATGGCGGCTTCAGCCGCGGCATGCCCTTCTTGCCTTCCAGGCTTTCCATCAGCGCGGTTTCTTCACCGCAAATATAAGCCCCTGCCCCGCGATGCACGTAAAGATCGAAATCCCAGCCAGCGCCTGCGGCATTCCGCCCCAGCAGTCCAGCATCATAGGCTTCCTGGATCGCAGCTTCGAGAATAACGCTCTCATTATAATATTCGCCGCGAATATAGATGTAGCCGGCATGCGCCCCCATCGCGAAACCTGCGATCAGGCAACCTTCGATCAGCGTATGCGGATCATGGCGAATGATATCGCGATCCTTGCAGGTGCCCGGTTCCGATTCATCCGCATTCACGACCAAATAGGAAGGCCGGCCATCGGTTTGCTTCGGCATGAAGGACCATTTCATGCCGGTCGGGAAACCCGCACCGCCTCGGCCACGCAGGCCGGAATTCTTGACGCCTTCAATCACCGCATCACGACCGCGCGCAATGATCGCCGCCGTACCATCCCAATTCCCGCGCATACGCGCCGAAGCCAGGTTCCAGGGCTGACGGCCATAGAGGTTCTGGAAAATCCGGTCCTTATCAGCGAGCGCCATGTCAATCGTCTCCCTGGCCGGTCAGTACGTTTTGCGGGCCTGCTGGTGCGCTGGCCATGCGGCCAATGGCGCTGCCGGGCTTGGGCCTTTCGCCGCGCTTGAAGGCTTCCAACAACTTCACGGCGCTGTCGTAATCAAGGTCTTCATAGTAATTATCATCAATCTGAAGGATCGGCGCATTCACGCAGGCGCCGAGGCATTCCACTTCCGTCAGCGTGAACATCCCATCCGCGCTGGTATCGCCAACACCTTTTAGGCCGCCCGCATCCTTACAGGCACGCAGCACAACATCCGAACCGCGCAGCATGCAGGGCGTGGTGCCGCAAAGCTGCAAATGATGCCGCCCAATCGGCTTCATGTTTAACATGAAATAGAAGGTCGCCACCTCATAAACGCGTATCGGCGGCATCGAGAGCCGATCAGCAATCACATCCATCGCCACACGCGGCACCCAGGCGCTTTGGGTCAAGCGCCCCATCTGGCGCTGCGCGACATAAAGCAGCGGGATCACCGCGCTGGCCTGCTTACCTTCCGGATAGCGCTTCAGGATGGTTGCGATCTTCGCTTCGCTTTCGGCGTCAAAAGCGAAGCTATCAGGTTCCTTGTGGGCTGGCGCGCTCACCGGTCAATTTCCCCAAAGACGATATCCAGAGAACCAATGACGGAAACCGCATCCGCCAGCATATGCCCTTTCGAGAGCACTTCCATCGCCTGCAAATGCGCATAGCCAGGTGCACGGATTTTGCAGCGATAGGGTTTGTTCGTACCATCCGCCACCAGATAGACGCCGAATTCCCCCTTCGGCGCTTCCACAACCGAATAGGTTGAACCGGCAGGCACGTGATAGCCTTCAGTGTAAAGCTTGAAGTGATGGAT
>JAPLOJ010000051.1 GCA_026400795.1 Alphaproteobacteria bacterium | reverse complement strand
CATGCGGCGCTGACCTATGGCGCGGCGCTGCAGCCATTTGGGTTGCGCTGGTATGAGGAACCGCTCGACCCGCTGGATTATTCAACCCATGCGGCCTTGGCTGAGCAATATATGCCGCCGATTGCGACGGGTGAGAATCTGTTTTCCATGCTGGATGCGCGCAACCTGATCCGCCATGGTGGACTCAGGCCTGATCGGGATATTCTGCAATTCGATCCTGCACTTTCCTATGGCTTGGTGGAGTATCTCCGCACGCTTGACATGCTGGTGCGCCATGGCTGGTCGCCCCGGCGTTGCGTGCCGCATGGCGGACATCAATTCGCGCTGAATATCGCGGTTGGCCTTGGGCTTGGCGGCAATGAAAGCTACCCGGAGGTCTTTGCGCCCTTTGGCGGTTTCGCTGATTCTACGCCAGTGGTAGATGGGCGGATCAAGATGCCCGATATTCCGGGGATTGGGTTTGAGGCGAAATCGGCGCTTTGGGCTGTGTTGAAGGATCTCTGACCCCATGCAAGACATCTTCCTGCTGCTGCTGGCAGCGGCGTTTTGGATCGCGACTCATAATGGTCTCGCGGGCAGCGATATCCGCACGCGGTTGGTCGGCAAGATCGGGGAGAATGGCTTTCGCATTTTCTATGCGGTGCTTTCCGTCCTTGCGCTGGTTATGCTCGCGCGTGCCTCAGGTGCGGCGGAGGCAATACCTCTTTGGACCGCGCCCGCCTGGCTTCGCCTGCTTCTGGCCGTGATCATGTTGCCGGCCTTCCTGTTCTTCGCTGCGGGGTTTTTGCGCAACCCGACAGCGGTGGGTGGAGAAGTCCTGGCTGGTCAGCAGGTGCGCGGCATTCAGCGCATCACGCGCCACCCCATGCTTTGGTCCTTCGCGCTTTGGGCTTTGGTGCATGTGATCGGCAATGGCGATGTGGCGAGCCTGATCTTTTTCGGCACCTTTGCCATCAGCGCCTTTCTCGGCATGCCCTCCATTGATCGCAAGCTTGCGGCGCGCAGCCAGGAAGCGGCGGCGAAGCTACGGGCTGAAACCTCCATCCTGCCCTTCGGCGCCATATTGGCCGGTCGTAATCGGCTGGTGTTGGGCGAAATCGGCTGGCTGGCGCCGGTACTGGCGCTGATTGGCTGGGCGGTAGTGCTGCATTTCCATGCGCGCTTCTTTGGCGTGCCGGCGCTGCTGCCCTTTTGATCCGCGCTTGCGTGCTGGGCACCACGGGGGGTATTTCGGCCAGCATAGGTTGAGGAGTTCTCTCGTATGCAAGCCGCCGCACCGCCGCGCCCCGTGATGCTGGTCATTCTGGATGGCTGGGGCTGGCGGGAGGAGTTTGCCGAGAACGCCGTGCGCCAGGCGAAAGCCCCAAGTTTTGATGCGCTTTGGGCATCCTGCCCGCATGCTTTCCTGAAGACCTCCGGCCAGGATGTTGGCCTGCCGGTTGGGCAGATGGGCAATTCGGAGGTCGGGCACCTCAATATCGGGGCTGGGCGCGTGGTGATGCAGGATCTGCCGCGCATTGATGCTGCCATTGCCGATGGGTCCTTCGCGCAATTACCCGCACTTACGGGGCTGATCGCGAAGCTGAAGGCCTCGGGCGGCACCTGCCATTTGATGGGGCTGCTCTCCCCCGGTGGGGTGCATGCGCATCAGAACCAGGCGGTGGCTTTGGCGAAATTGCTTTCAGGTGCGGGCATCCCAGTGGCCATCCACGCCTTCACCGATGGTCGGGATACGCCGCCGCGCGCGGCGCCCGATTATCTGAAGCTCTTTGAAGCAGATCTTGCAGGTGTTGCGGGCGTGCGCATCGCCACCATCATCGGGCGCTATTTTGTGATGGATCGCGACAAGCGCTGGGATCGCGTGGCGCAAGCCTATCAAGCGATGGTGGAAGCCAAGGGCGCATCCGCCCCAACCGCCGCAGCCGCCATCTCAGCCGCCCATGCCGCTGACAAGACCGATGAATTCATCCCGGCCAGCGTCATTGGTGATTATGCCGGGATCAAGGATGGCGATGGTCTGCTCTGCTTCAATTTCCGCGCCGATCGCGCGCGGGAGATTCTGACCGCGCTGCTCGATCCCGGTTTTGATGGTTTTCCGCGCGCGCGTCTGCCGCGTTTTGCCGCCGCTGTCGGCCTCACGGAATATAGTGATGCGCTGAATGCGCATCTCGCCACCGCCTTCGCGCCGCAATCCATGGTGGATAAACTTGGCGAAGTCGTCGCGCGCGCGGAGCTCAAGCAGTTGCGCATGGCGGAGACGGAAAAATACCCGCATGTCACCTTCTTCCTGAATGGTGGCGAAGAAGCGGTCTATCCCGGCGAAGAACGCATCATGGTGCCATCGCCCAAGGATGTCGCGACCTATGATCTGAAGCCCGAGATGTCGGCGCCCGAGCTGACCGACAAAGCCGTGGCGGCGATCAAAAGCCGCGCCCATGATCTGATTGTGCTGAATTTCGCCAATGCCGATATGGTGGGCCACACCGGCAGCCTTGCCGCCGCAACACGCGCGGTTGAAGCGGTGGATGCTGGGCTTGGGCGTATTGTCGCCGCACTCAAGGATGTAGGCGGCTGCCTGCTGGTTACTGCCGATCACGGCAATGCCGAATTGATGAAGGACCCCGCGACAGGCGGGCCGCATACCGCACACACCACCAATGTGGTGCCGGTCATTCTGATGGGCGGCCCGCAAGGGGCGGCCATCAAGGACGGGCGGCTGGCGGATATTGCACCGACCTTGCTGGCCTTGCTTGGCCTGCCGCAACCCGCGGCAATGACAGGGCATTCCCTGCTTGGCTAAGGCGCGCGTCGCTTTCGCGCTTTTTCTGCTGGCCCTGCCCGGCCTTGCCCTTGCGCAGCCTTCGCGTGAGGCGCTGGAAGAAGCTCGCCGCGCCACCGCGACCAGCCGCGCCGCTTCTGAAGCCGCCGCACGGGAAGCCGAAGCGGCTGCGGCTGAAGAAAGCGGCCTCGCGCGCCAGCGCGTTGCCATGGCCGCGCGGGTGCAGGACGGCGGCAGCAGCAGCGGCAAAGGCTTTTGCAGAAGCGGGCAACCGCGCCGCTGCCCTGGCGCCCATGATGCCGGCCATGCGGCGCCTCGCAATTTGGCCAACGGAAACGCTGCTCGCCCAGCCCGCCCCGCCGGATGAGGCGCTGCGCGGGTTATTGGTACTGCAAGGCATGGCGCGCCAAATCCGCGCCGAGGCCGAGGATCTGCGCCTGGCCAATGCCGAAGCCGAACGCCGCGCGCGCATCGCCGCCGCAGAAGCAACCGTGGTCGCGGCAGCTGAGGCGGAGCTCCGCCAGGCAGCCACGGCCTTAGATGAGGAAATCACTGAGACCAGGCTGCGCGAACGTGAAGCCCGCGCAACCCAAAGGGCCGAAGCGCAGCGCGCGCAAGAAGCGCTCGCCCGCGCCAATGATCTGCAGGAAATGCTGACGGCGCTGGAACGCGAACAGGCGCGGCAGGCAGCCTTGGCAGCGGCGCGGGCGCGGCAGGAAGCGCGCCAACCGCGCCCGGCAACCCCGGTGGCGGCGGCACAACCCGTATTGCCCCCATCGGCTGCGGTCCGCCCCACCCCTGTGCTTGGGCGCATCAGCATCGCCTTCGGCCAAAGGGGGGAAGCCGGGCTGGCCCGCGTGGTTACCTTCACGGCCGCAGCGGGGGCGCAGGTGGTCAGCCCTTGCACAGGGCGCGCGGTTTTCGCCGGCCCTTTCCGGCGCTTTGGGCAGATTGTGATCCTGGAATGCGGCCCTGGGCTGCATTTGGTGCTTGCCGGCTTTGAACAATTGGACACGGAAGCGGGCGCCGCGCTGCTGGCCGGCGAAGCGCTCGGCCGGCTGGGCGCCGGGCCGGATGGCCGCGCTGCGCTTTATGTTGAGCTGCGCCGCAATGGGCAGGTGGTGGACCCAATGCCCTGGCTAGGCGGGGCCGAATAGCCGCGCGCATGATTTTTCGGTGGCGAAAAGCATTCTGGAGTCGCGCAAAGCCCGATGAACGCCTATCTTGCGTTGGGGTTTTCCGGCTCAGGCCGAGTGATGAAAAGGATTGCGGCGCATGAAGCGCGGAATTTTGCGTTATGCGGGCATTGGCGCTGCCTTTGCCGCCGGCGTGGTGGTGGGCCCCATGGTCGCTGCCTGGGCGCAGGAAGGCAGCCGGGCGGAGACCTATCGGCTGCTCAACCTGTTCGGCGATGTGTTTGAACGGGTGCGCGCCGAATATGTGGAACCGGTGAATGACCGGGACGCGATCGAAAACGCGATCCAGGGCATGCTGTCCAGCCTTGACCCGCATTCATCCTATTTGAACCAGCGCAGCTTCCGGGACATGCAAACCCAGACCCGCGGCGAATTCGGTGGGCTTGGGATCGAAGTGACGCAGGAAGGCGGCTATATCAAGGTCATCAGCCCGATTGACGAAACCCCCGCAGCGCGCGCCGGCATCCGGCCTGGGGATTTCATCACCCATCTGAACGGCACTTCCGTCCAGGGCCTGACGCTGCAGGAAGCCGTTGAACAGATGCGCGGCCAGCGCAACACGCAGATCAAGATCACCATTCGTCGCCAGGGCACGGAACGGCCCATAGAACTGACGCTGACGCGCGATGTCATCCGCCCGCAAGTTGTCCGCTTCCGCCTGGAAGATGGCAATCTGGGCTATGTGCGCATCACATCCTTCAATGAACAGACGGAAGCCGGGCTGCGCCGCGCTTTGCAGCAATTGAAGCAGCAGGCGCAGGGCGGGCTTAAGGGCCTGATCCTGGATTTGCGCAATAATCCGGGCGGTTTGCTCGATCAGGCTGTGCAGGTTTCCGATGATTTCCTGACCCAGGGGGAAATTGTCTCGACCCGCTCTCGCCGGCAGGAAGATGCGCAGCGTTGGAGGAAGATGCGCAGCGTTGGAATGCTAAGGCCGGCGATATCGCCGATGGGCTGCCGATTGTCGTGCTGATCAATAGCGGCAGCGCGAGTGCGAGTGAAATCGTTGCCGGCGCTTTGCAGGATCATCGCCGCGCTGTGGTGGTTGGCGTGAAATCCTTCGGCAAAGGCAGTGTGCAGACCGTGATGCCCATTCCTGGCAATGGCGCCATTCGGCTGACCACGGCGCGCTACTACACGCCTTCGGGCCGCTCCATTCAGGGCACCGGGATTGAACCCGATATCGAAGTGCTGGCAACGCGGGAAGAAACCCGCACCGGGCAGCAGCAGCGCGACCGGGAAGCGGATTTGCGCCGTTCGCTCAGGAATGACGGTCAGGCCGAAACCCGTGCCCCCATCCCGCCGCCGCCGCTCAACCTGCCGGCAGGCCTGGTGGAGCGTGTGGTGCGCCAGCCCGCGGAAGGTGCCCCGGCCTTTGATCCGACCAAGCCGGAAACGGATCATCAACTTCAGCAGGCTTTAATGCTGCTGCGCGGCATGGCTTCGGCGCCACGCAGCGGGCAACGTTGAGGATGTGATGACAGAAGGATTGCCGCGCCGGGTTTTCGCCGGCTGGCGCGGGCTTGGCCTGTTCTGGGTGCTGGTGCTGCTGGTTTTGGGCGGTGTTGCGCTTTGGCTTGACCGCTTGGGCCCGCCCGAGCCGCGTGAGGAGACTGTGGCTGAGGCGCCGCAAGCGCCCGACGTTTCGGCACCAGCCCCGGCTGTGGCAGAACCGGCGACGCCGCCCGCGCCTGTGGCCGAAACCCCAGCCCCAGCCCCAGCCCCAGCCCCAGCCCCAGCCCCAGCCGCAGCAGCGCCCGAGCCTGTCCCAGCCCCAGTGCCCGCCCAGGCGGCAGTGCCAGCGCCAGCGGTGGTTGAGCCGCCGCCCCCATTGGCTGAGGCATCCGCGCAAACCCCAGCCGCACCGCCCCCGCCGCCGCTTGATGTGCCAGTAGTGGCGCCTGATTTCCCTGCCGCACGGCCCATCCCAGCGCCTGATTCTGCCCTGCTGGAACAGGGGCGCTTTGGCGCGCTGCCGCGTGTGGGGCCAGATGGCCGTACCTCCATCCGCGCCTATGCCGGGCAATTCGACCGGCAGGATACCCGCCCGCGCGTGGGCATTATCGTGGCCGATATCGGCATTTCCAATGCGCAAACGGAAGACGCGATCCGCCGTCTGCCGCCCATGGTGACCTTCGCCATTTCGCCCTATGCGCCGCGCCCGGCACAGGTGGCGGAACGGCTGCGCGCCAAGGGGGCTGAAACCCTGATCGGCCTGCCGCTGGAACCCGCCGGTTATCCGTTGAATGACCCCGGCAATCGCGCTTTGCTGACCGGGCGCTCGGCGGCGGAAAACATGGCCAATCTGGAATGGGTGCTGTCGCGCTTTCCGGGCTATGTTGGCGCCATCGGCGTGGTGGGCGGCATGCGTGGCGAGCGTTTTGCCGCCATGGATCAAAGCTATCTGGCGCTGCAGGAATCGCTCCGCAATCGGGGCTTACTTTTCGTGGATGCCCGCCCGGGCGTCGCCGGGCCGGCCCGCGCCTGGGGCCGTTCGGTGGATGTGATCCTGGATGAACCGGCGACCCGCACCGAGATCGAACGGCGCCTTGGCGAGTTGGAGGCGATTGCGAAGGCGCGTGGTTCGGCTCTTGGTTTGGCGCATGCCGCGACCCCGGTATTGGTGGATCGCCTGGTGGCTTGGGCCTCAGGCCTTGGTGGTCGCGGGGTGGTGCTGGCGCCGTTGACGACCATTATCCGTCGCCCGCCTGAAGGGGGCGAAGGGCGCCCGCAATGATGTTGCCCTATCGGGATAATGTGGGCGCGCTGCTGTTCAACGCGGCGGGGCAGGTGCTGGTCGCGCGGCGCGCTGATTTGCCAAATGCCGAAGGTGCCGCCGGTGGGTGGCAATTGCCCCAAGGCGGCATGGATGCGGGCGAAGACCCGGCGATGGCGGTTTTCCGTGAATTGGAAGAAGAAATCGGCACCGCCAAGGCCGAGATCCTGGCTGAACATCCGCGCTGGCTGTTCTACGATCTGCCGACGGAACTGATCGGCAAGGCGCTTGGCGGCAAGTATCGCGGGCAAAGGCAGAAATGGTTCGCGCTGCGTTTTCTGGGGGATGATTCCGACATCCGGCTTGATCTTGATCCGCACCCGGAATTCGATGCCTGGCGCTGGGCGCGCTTGGCCGAGTTGCCGGGGCTGGCCGTGCCATTCAAGCGCGCGATTTATGATGATCTGGCGCGAGAATTCGTGAGGTTTGGCGGCTAGGAGCCTGTCTGAGAATTCGCTAGTTTTTTCTCTGTATTTCTGATTCATTTGTTTTCATGAGCAAGACCTTCCGAGCGTGGGATGTGGACCAGGGGTGGCTACTTCCTGCTTCGCTGCATCAGTTTGTACCCCCCG
>JAPLOJ010000414.1 GCA_026400795.1 Alphaproteobacteria bacterium | reverse complement strand
CGTATTTTCGATGCCTTTGGTATGCAGCGCTGCCTTTGGGGTACGGATTGGACTCGCGCGGTGGAGTTGATGACTTATGCGGAAGGTGTGGATGCTTTCCTGAAATCGGATCGGCTCTCTGATAGTGATCGCGCCATGCTGATGGGTGAAGCCACAGCCCGCACCTATCGCTGGGCACCGGGGGGTAAGTAAGGGCTGGCGCGGGATCATCAAAGCTGCCAGCCTTCACTAAAATCTTGCCGAGGAAACCCAGAATGAAGCGATGCCATCATGATGCGTGACAGCCGCTTGGATGGCCGCGCTGCCTGGACGCGTTTGGCGATTGCGCTTCTGATCAGCATGATCGGCAGCGCGCCGATGTGGACCGTGGTGGTGGTGCTGCCCACCGTGCAAGCGGAATTCGGCACGCTGCGCGCTGGCGCTTCGCTCCCCTATACCATGACCATGGTGGGTTTCATGGTGGGTGGCGTGCTCATGGGCAAGCTGTCGGACCGCTTCGGCGTCATGGTGCCGGTGTTGATCGGCGCGACCTCAATCGGGCTTGGCGGGATTGCAACCTATCTTGCGCCGAGCCTTTTCACTTTTGGTCTTTCCTATGGCGTGCTGCTGAGTTGCTTTGGCGCAGCAGCAGTGTTCAGCCCGCTGATCGCCGATGTCTCGCTATGGTTCGAAAAACGCCGAGGCATTGCCCTGGCGCTGGCCGCTTCCGGCAATTACTTCGCCGGCACTTTCTGGCCGACTTTGCTGCAATGGGGCATTTCCACGATCGGCTGGCGCCAGGCGCATCTGATCATGGGCATCGCGAGCTTCCTCACCATCGTCCCCCTTGCCCTGCTGTTGCGCACCCGCGCCCCCATGCCGGCAGTGGCCGCACCTGGCACCATCGCGCCGCGCAATCCCATGGCGCTGGGGCTATCGCCGAATGTTTTGCAGACACTGATCATCCTGGCCGGCATCACCTGCTGCATCGCCATGGCCATGCCGCAGGTGCATATCGTCGCCTATTGCGTGGATCTTGGTTTTGGCGCGGCGCGCGGCGCACAAATGCTCTCCGTCATGCTCGCCAGCGGCATCGCTTCGCGCTTGATCTTTGGCTTCATCATGGACCGCATCGGTGGTGTCAGAACGCTCGTGCTTTCATCGCTGTTGCAGGGCATCGCGCTGCTGCTGTTCCTGCCATCTGATGGGCTGATGGCGCTGTTCCTGGTGTCCTTTATGTTCGGCCTGTTCCAGGGCGGGCTGGTGCCCTGCTACGCCATGATTGTGCGTGAAAACTTCCCACCATCGCAGGCCGGCAGCCGAGTGGGCCTGGCACTTTCTTCCACCATGGTTGGCATGGCCGTGGGTGGTTGGATGGCAGGCGCGCTGTTTGATGCAACGGGCGGCTATACTGCGGCGATGTGGAACGGGATTGCGTGGAACCTGGTTAATCTTTCCATCGCGCTTTGGCTTTTGTTCCGCTTGCGCCAGGCGCGGCTGCAACCGGCCTGAAGCCGCGCCTGCCAGCGGTTTATCCCCAGGCTACGAGCAATAGAAGAAAGTCTGTTTTGTCAGCCCTTGCGCGGCTTGCTTCATCTGAAATAGCAAAACGCACTCTGGCTTATTCCCCAGGCTTATCCACAGGGGCCGCGCCACCCATCAGCCGCGCGGTTTCCGCCTCAATCTGCGCTTCAAGGGTTTCCATCAGCGGCTTGCGCGCCAAGCCCGCGGGCAAGGCGGGCATGATTGAGATGGAAATCACGCCGGGCATCTTGTGAAAGGCGCGCCTGCCCCAATGCTGCCCGCTATTGGTCGCAACCGGATAGCAGGGCGCACCGCTGCTGATGACCAGCGCGGCAACACCCGGCTGATAGGGTAGGCGTTCCCCAGGCGCGGAACGCGTACCTTCCGGGAAAATCACCAAGGGCCGGTCTTCATCCAACACGCGCTTGGCATCGCGCACCATGCCGCGCAGCGCCGCACCGCCACCATCGCGATCCACCGCCACCGCACCGGTATGGCGCGCCACGCGCCCCCAAAAGGGCAGATCAAGCAATTCGCGCTTCATTACGTAACTCGTTGGTTCAAGCAGGGCTGGCCAGACAAAAGTGTCAAAGGCGGATTGATGCTTGGAAGCGATGATGGCGGCACCAGGTGCCACATGTTCTAAGCCAGTCACCCGCAGGCGGATGCCGCAAATGATGCGCATCAACCAAATAATGCTGCGCGCCCAAAGCCGAATGAAGCTTCGGGTGTATCGTGCATGGAAGGGCAGCAATGCCATGCCAATCACGGCACAGAACGCCGTGACGGTCATGAAAAGCACATTAAAGATGCAGGAACGGAGCCAGATCATGTTCGCCTTCCGCCGAGAAACCTTGAAAGCCCGGCCTCGGCGCCCAGAAATTTGCAGTATTCGCTGAGCAGCAAGCCCCAATTCCGTGGCCGCCAGAAGGCGCCTTCATCACGCAGCCGGGGTGGCGTAACCGGGTACGGCATCACGCGCAATGCGGGCATGGTGCGGCGCAATTCACTGCGCGCGCGCGGCATGTGATAGCCCGCAGTCACCAAGCGGATGGTGGTGATGTCCCTTGTTCTGGCCCAGGCAGCAATTTCCACTGCATTGCCGCGTGTGGAGGCCGCCGCATGGCCAAGCTCTACCCGGGCTGCAAGCTTTGCGGGGTCCATGCCCGCACCGCGAGCCAGATCCGCAAGGCGCGAATCGGGATGCACGCCCGAGATGAAAAGCCGGGGCGCCAGGCCTTCTTCCAGCAGGCGAAAGCCGGTCTCCACGCGTTCCGCCCCGCCGGTCAGCACCACAATCGCATCAGTTGCGCTGTTATCCGCCGCGTCTTCCTGCACGGCGCGCAGGAACCAGCCGAAGCCGCCCAGCCACAGCAGCAGCAGTGCCAGTGCCAGCAACCAAAGCCGCCTTGCCTTCATGGCAGGCGCCGCAGCCACAGAAGGATGCTAACTATTGTCGCAGCCCAGGCGATCAGCGCGGCACTGATGGGTATGGCCGCAAGGCTAGGCAGGGGCAGGTCCTGCCAGTCGATTTCTGGCAGGATGGGTGCGGCAAGCTGCACCAGCGCCCAGAGCAGCGCGATGGCCAGCGCCACCCCAAGCGTGCCGCCCAGCAGCGCCAGCCAGGATGTCCTGCGCGCGAAGCGCCGCGCAATGTCGCGATCTGGCGCACCCAGCATATGCAGCACCATGACCGAATCGCGCCGCGCGGCGATGCCAGCACGCACCGCAATCACCACCACGGAAGCCGCCACCGCCGCCACCAGCAGCACCACCCCAAGCGCTGCCAGGGACAAGGCGCGCGCCAGCGCCGCCAGCCGCGCGACAAATACGCCATGCGCTTCCGTCACGGCGCCGGGCACGGCTTCCGCCACCTTATCGCCAATCAACACCGGGTCCGCCGCCAGATCGCCCAAGCGCAATTCAATCACGCCTGGCAGAGGCAACCCCGCGACATCGCCAAGCCAGGGGCGCAGCAGCTCCGCCATGCGGGCCGGGTCCACTTCTCGGGCTTCGCGCACTGCCGGCAGGGCACGCAGCGCTTCCAACGCCGCTTCCATCCGCGCGGGTGAGGGGTTCGGGATTTGCACCGTGATCGCCGTATTGGCGCCTTGCTGCCAGCGCTGCGCGAGTTGGCTGACCGCCGCCTGCCCCGCCACCGCACAGGCGGCGAATAGCGCCATGGCGGCGATCAACGCCACCAGCAGCCGATCCGCCAGCGCGCCGCGCAGGCCAATCGGGTCCCCCCTGCCGCCGGCTTCACGGCGCATCAATGATGCGGCCTTCTGACAGGGTGATGACGCGCGCCGGGTGGCGTGCCGGCAAATCCTCAGAATGCGTGGCAACCACAATCGCCGTGCCCAGCCGGTTCATTTCAGCAAATAGCGCAATCAGGCGGCGTGCTTCAAACACATCCAATTCCGAAGTCGGTTCATCGGCGATCAGCAAGGCAGGGCGCGTGATGATGGCGCGCGCGATGGCGATGCGCTGTTGTTCGCCGCCGGAAAGCTCGGCCGGGCCACGCCCGGCCTTTGCCGCAAGGCTCAGCCAATCCAGGATTTCATTGACATCCTGCCTGACCGCGGCTTCTGCGCGGCCCGCCAGACGCAGCGGCAGCGCCACATTATCCCAGGCGGAAAGATGCGGCAGCAGGCGAAATTCCTGATGCACCACGCCAATCTTGCGCCTGAGCGCCGGTAGCGCCGCGCGTTCGGCCTGCCCGATATCGGTCCCCAGCACCGAAACCACGCCGCTTGAGGGCCTGATGGCGGCCTGCATGAGCCTGAGCACCGAGCTTTTCCCCGCGCCGGAAGGCCCGAGCAGCCAGGTAAAGCTGCCTTCCCCCAGCGCGAAGGAGACATCGCGCAAGGCTGCCTGCCCCGGGTCACCCTGGGGGTTTGGATAGGCCAGCCCGACGCGCCCGAATCTCACCATAAGGCTTGTTTCGCATGGTAGGGCGGTTTCGCTCAATCTTTCGCTTGCCGAGAAGGCGACAGTGACGGAAAATAGGGGCATGCAGATTGAATGCCCTTCTTGCCGCGCGGGCTTTGAGGTGCCGAAGCGCATGCTGCGCGACCGCACCCGCCCGCTGCGCTGTAGCCAGTGCCAGACGGTATTCCCGATGCCGGACCCGCCAGCACCAGAGCCCATGACCTGGCAGGAGCCGGAACCACCGCCTCCGCCAGCTGCGGCCCCACCCCCGCCTGCCTGGGCGGTTGAAGAACCAGGCCCCGAGCCTCTGGTGGCACAGGAATCGTCGGAGGCCGCGAATGATGCCTCCTCCCGCGGACTGCGTGCGGCTTGGGCGGCTTCCATTGTCCTTCTGATCGTCGGCGGCCTTGCGGCCATCATCAAGCGAGAGGCCCTGGTTGAAGCCTGGCCGCCTGCGACTCGGCTATTTTCGGCCCTTGGCCTGATGTGAGGCGACGGTGAGGCGCCCGGCGCCTTCACCCTGAAATCATCTGGCGGGCCCATCCCGGTGTGTGATCAAGTGGCGTAGATCACGCTACGGAAAAAGGTTACACGCCTGTCATGCAGGCCTCCCCCCCGCTTCTTGCCGCTGAGGGCATCACCAAGCGATTCGGCGCCTTGGTCGCGAACAACGCCGTGGACCTGAAGGTCGCACCCGGCGAAATCCATGCGCTGCTTGGTGAAAATGGCGCCGGCAAATCCACGCTCGTAAAAATCATCTATGGCCTGCTGCGCCCGGATGCGGGGCGGCTTGTCTGGCGCGGGGCGCCTGTTCAGGTCGAAAGCGCCCGCGCCGCCCGCGCGCTTGGCATTGGCATGGTGTTCCAGCATTTCTCGCTGTTTGAGGCACTGACGGTCGCGGAAAACGTGGCGCTCGCGCTTGATGGCGCTGAGTCCTTGGACGAAATCGCCCAACGCCTTTCTGAAACCAGCCGCGCCTATGGCCTGCCGCTTGATCCCAAGCGCGAGATCTGGCGGCTTTCAGTGGGCGAACGACAGCGCGTTGAGATCATGCGCTGCCTGATGCAGGACCCAAGCCTGCTGATCCTGGATGAACCGACCTCGGTACTGACGCCCCAGGAAGCCGAGGGGCTTTTCGCGACGCTCGCACGGCTGCGCGCTGAAGGGCGTTCTGTTCTCTACATCTCCCACAAGCTCGAAGAAGTGCGCCGCATTTGCGAAGCCGCGACCATTCTGCGCGGCGGGCAGGTGGTCGCGCATTGCGACCCGCGCGCGGAAACCGCGGCAGGCTTGGCGCGCATGATGATGGGTGGCGATGTTGTGCCCATCCGCCATGACCACATCGAAGCGCAAGGCCCGGTGCGCTTGGCGGTTTCCGCGCTTTCACTGCCCGCGCTGCATACCCATGGCATTGCGCTTGCCAATATAAATCTTGAGCTTCGTGCCGGTGAGGTGCTGGGCATCGCCGGTGTCGCCGGCAATGGCCAGGATGAGCTTTTTGCTGCGCTCAGCGGCGAAGAATTGGCGCCCCATGCCGGGGCCATCGCGATGGATGGGGTGGCGGTTGGCCGCGCCGGGATCAATGAACGCCGAAAGCGCGGCGCTGCCTTTGTGCCCGAAGAACGGCTTGGCCATGGCGCGGCACCGGCGATGCGGCTGACAGAGAACGCGCTGCTGTCCGGCCATGCCACCAATGGTTTTTTGCGCCATGGGTTGGTGGATCGCGCGAAGCTGACTGACTTCGTGGGCAAGGTGGTGCGCGCTTTTGATGTGCGCAAAGGCCCCGCCGATCCGGAAGCGCGCGCGCTATCCGGCGGCAATTTGCCAAGCTGGGGCGTGGATGCGGGTGCTGCCGCCACCATTCGGCAAGCGCTGATGGACCTTGCCCGCGCCGGGAGCGCGGTGCTCGTCATCAGCCAGGATTTGGATGAGTTGCTGGAAATCTCAGACCGGCTTTGCGTGATGTTCATGGGTCGGCTTTCGCCCGCCATGCCAACTGCTCAAGCCACACGTGAATCGCTCGGCCTATTGATGGGCGGGGCGGGGATGGCGGCGTGATGAAACTTGTGATGGAGCGTCGCACCGAAACGCCAATCAGCCTGATGCTGATCTCTCCGCTGATTGCGGTGGCACTCACGCTGATATCGGCGGCCATCATGTTTGCGCTGCTGGGTAAGGACCCGGTGGCGGCACTGAGCACTTATTTCCTTGATCCTCTCTCGGATTCCTGGGGTTTGCAGGAAGTGGCGGTGAAGGCGACACCCTTGGTGCTGATCGCGGTTGGGCTGGCGGTTTGCTACCGCGCCAAGGTCTGGAATATCGGTGCCGAGGGGCAATTCCTGTTCGGTGCCATGGCGGGTGGCTATATCGCCATCATCACCCATGGCAGCACGCAAGGCCCGTGGCTTTTGCCGGTGATGCTGCTGGTGGGCGCCATGGCAGGCGCCTGTTTTGCGTTGATCCCGGCGCTGCTCCGCACCCGCTTCGGCGCGAATGAAATCCTCACCAGCCTGATGCTGGTTTATGTCGCGGAATTGCTGCTGGATTACCTGGTGCGCGGCCCCTGGCGCGATCCGGCGGGCTTCAACATGCCCCATAGCGTGGTGTTTGAAGCGGAAGCGACCTTACCGCTGCTGATGGCGGGCGGGCGGCTCAATATCGGCACGCCGATCATGATTGCTATTGTATTTGCCTTCATGCTGCTGATGGGGCGCACGCTGAAGGGGTTTGAAATCCGCCTGGTGGGGGAAGCGCCGCGCGCCGCGCGCTTTGCCGGGTTTTCCGAAACACGGCTGATCATCACGGTTTTCATGATCTCTGGCGCGCTTGCCGGGCTTGCCGGCGTGCTGGAAGCCGCGGGCACAATCAAGCAATTGCAGCCCGGCATTTCACCCGGCTATGGCTTCACCGCCATCATCGTTGCCTTCCTGGGAAGGCTCAACCCTATCGGCTGTTTGTTCGCCGGCATTTTCATCGCCATCACCTTCATCGGTGGCGAGAATGCGCAAATCATGCTGCGCCTGCCTTTGGATGCGACACGCGTGCTGCAAGGGCTTTTACTGTTCTTCGTGCTGGCCTGCGATAGCCTGCTTTTGTATCGCTTCCGCCTGCTGCGCGGTGCCGCCGCATGACATTGTTCGAAGCTATCATCCTGACCATCATCACTGCCTCCACGCCGCTGCTGATTGCAGCGCTTGGCGAATTGGTGGTGGAACGCGCGGGCGTTTTGAACCTGGGCGTTGAGGGCATGATGATCATCGGCGCCGCCGCTGGCATTGCAGCCGCGATCACGACCGGGTCTTCAACGCTCGGCGTGCTGGTCGCCGTGCTGGCCGGCATGGCGCTGTCCCTGGTTTTTGCTGCGCTTGTCTTGGGGCTGGCGGCCAATCAGGTCGCGGCGGGGCTGGCACTCGCCATCCTTGGGCTTGGGCTTTCGGGCGTGATCGGTGCGCCCTTTGTGGGCGTGCAACGCGCCGGCATCGGCAAGATCGAGATCCCTTGGCTGTCCGATATTCCCTTCCTGGGCCCTTTGCTGTTCCGTCAGGACCCGTTTGTTTATGCCTCGGTGGCGCTGGTCATCGGCGTCTGGTGGTTCCTCACCAAAAGCCGGGCGGGCCTTGTCTTGCGCGCGGTCGGCGAAAACCACGCGGCGGCGCATGCGCTTGGCTATCCAGTGCGGCGCATACGCCTGCTTGCCATCCTGTTTGGCGGCGGCTGCGCTGGGTTGGCGGGGGCCTATATGTCGCTCGTCTATACCCCCTTCTGGACCAGCGGCATGACTGGCGGGCGGGGCTGGATTGCACTCGCCATCGTGGTCTTTGCCTCCTGGCTGCCCTTCAGGGCGATGGTCGGCGCCTATCTGTTCGGTGCGCTGACGATCCTGCAATTGCATGCGCAATCGGCCGGCGTGCCCCTGCCATCGCAGTTTCTGGCGGCCTTGCCCTATCTGATAACGATTCTGGTCCTTGTGCTCATTATGCGGGCAAGGCGTGGGGGCGTGGCGGGGCCGGCCTCCCTCGGTGTGCCATTCGTGCCCGACAGATAGCGCCTTCCGCATGTTGTTTGATCGCATTTTCCGAGCCGCCAAGCGTAACCACTTGGCTTGAAAATGCTTGGCTTGATCGCAAGTTCCGAGCCGCCAAGTGTGACCACTTGGCTTGAAAATGCTTTCGGCATTAAATTTGCTTAATCTAAACCGCTTTTCAGGGAGAGCTTCATGAACATCACCCGTCGTCACCTTATGGCCGGTTCCGCCGGTCTTGCCGGCGCTGCGCTGGCCGCCCAGCAGGCCGAAGCTCAGTCGCGCCTGAGCGTGGGCGTCGTCCTGATCGGTCCGGTCGGTGACTTCGGCTGGTCGCATATGCACGACCAGGGCCGCCGCCGCATGGCCGAGGTACTGGGCGACCGCGTCAACGCCACCACCGTCGAATCCGTCGCACCACCCGATTTTGATCGCGTGGTGACGCAGCTGGTCCGTACCGGACACCGGCTGATCTTCACCACCAGCTTTTCCTATTTCGCCCCGACGCAGCGCCTGGCGCCGCAGCACCCGGGCGTATTCTTCGAAAACGCGACCGGCCCGACAACGCTGCCGAATATGGCGATCTACAATGCCCGCTTCTACGAAGGCCGCTACATTCAGGGCGTGATCGCCGCGCGCAAGTCCCGTTCCAAGACCATCGGCTATGTTGCCACTTTCCCAGTGCCGGAAGTGATCAGCGCCATCAACACCGTGATGCGCGGCGCTTGGTCTGTGGATCCTTCCATGAAGGTGCGCGTGGTGTGGGTGAACGCCTGGTCGAACCCAGCGCGAGAGGCTGATACGGCCCGCGCCCTGATTGACCAGGGTTGCGATGTGCT
>JAPLOJ010000224.1 GCA_026400795.1 Alphaproteobacteria bacterium | reverse complement strand
CGGGGGGTACAAACTGATGCAGCGAAGCAGGAAGTAGCCACCCCTGGTCCACATCCCACGCTCGGAAGGTCTTGCTCATGAAAACAAATGAATCAGAAATACAGAGAAAAAACTAGCGAATTCTCAGACAGGCTCCTAGCCTCTTGCCCGCGGCACCTTGAAGGGCAGCATCAGCGCCTGCACCGCCAGATTGTCAAAGCGGTTCAGCGCCAGGCTTTCATGCACGGCAACAGCATTTTGCCCCAAAAGCCGCGTGCGGATTTCGGATCGCGTATAGAACGGCGCATCCACCAGCGCGCGCACCAGCTCTGCCTTGCCATCCTCAGACCGTGTCGGGCGCGGCACGCGCCAAAACCCAGGCGGCATCATGGCCGGGGCGGGGATTGGCATATCCGCGACTTCTCCGGCGCGGCTCACGTGCAAGGCCAGGGATTGCGACGACCCATCGCGGCGCGATGCATTGTACAAAATCGCGGTCGCTTCCGGCATGGGCGCGCGGCACCAATCCCAGAAAATGAAATCCTCTTCCAGCGGCGCAGTGCCGGTATTGGTGTCGAAATATGAAAAGCCGGACCAACGCAATGAAGGATTGTCAAGCGCCACTTCCACCCGGGAACGAGGCGCAATCGGCTGCCAATGATGCCGCCCCGCGCCATCCAACTGAAAGTGGCGATGCGATAGCGCTTCGGGGTGAAGCGTCACGCGCCCGCGCAAGCGGCCAGGGATAGGTGCGGTGATCTCCGCCAATTCCACCGTAAGTTTGCTGCCATCCCATCGCATGGCACTCGGCCCGATCTGCAAAAAATCCGCGCCACGCCGCAAAGCACCGCGCCGGCGATCCGTCATCGCCCAGCGTGCCGGCTTGCCGTAAAGCGCCACATGCATGCAGCAATGGTTCAGCGGATCACCGCCACCACCGCGCCGCGCAAAGGCGTACCAGGGGGAAAACACCGTGCCCAGAAAGGCAATGATGGTGATCCCATGCGCGCCATCATCGGATAGCGCATCCAAATACCACCAACGATAACCGCGCTCAGCCACGGGCAAGGTGAAATCCAAGCCCGTCGCGCTTAAACCTTCATTCATTGCAAAAGCCGCCTTATCACGCGGCCATTTCCGTCCGCATCGCGCTTTGGGTCAAGCCGGGCGGTACGCACCGCCCGGCGTCGGCCCTCAGGCCTTGCCCTTATAGACCTCAATCATCTGGCCCAGCAGCTTCAGCGCCTCATCCTTCGGGCGCTGGAAGGCGTTGCGTCCAACGATGGACCCATTGCCGCCACCGGCATGAATGGCGCGCGCTTCCGCGAGCAGCGCATCCGTGCCCTTCGCTTCACCGCCCGAGAATACCACCAGGCGACGGCCATTGAAGCAGGCCTGCACAACATGGCTGATGCGCTTGGCCAGATCGCTGCCGTCAATCTTGCGCTCAATATAAACCTTCTTCGCGGCATCCAGGCTCAGCACATCGGTGGGCGGCTTCACCTTGATGATATGCGCGCCCATCAGCGCGGCCATGTGGGCGGCATAGGCGCAAATGTCGAAGGCGGTTTCGCCATTCTTGTCCAGCATCGGCCCGCGCGGATAGGACCAGACCACAACGGCAAGCCCCGCCGCCTTGGCTTCTTCTGCCAATTCGCGGAGTTCTTCCATCATCTCAAACTGATATTCGGATGAAGGATAGATGGTGAAGCCAATCGCTGAACAACCAAGGCGCAGCGCATCGGCAACGCTGCCCGTCACGGCCTGATCCTTGGTAGTGGAAAGGCTATTGGATGAATTGACCTTCAGAATGGTCGGGATGGCACCGGCGAAAGTCGCGGCGCCCGCTTCAATCATGCCAAGCGGCGCGGCATAGGCATTCAGCCCCGCGTCAATCGCCAATTCGAAATGATAATGCGGATCGTAAGCCGCCGGGTTGGGCGCGAAGGACCGCGCCGGGCCATGTTCAAAGCCCTGATCCACCGGCAGAATCACCATGCGCCCCGTGCCACCAAGCTTCCCTTCCATCAGGATGCGGGCGAGATTCGCCTTGGTGCCTGGTGTATCGCTTTCATACCAGGAGAGGATTTCCTTCACGCGGCGCGTCAGCTTCATCTTGGGTTCCTTTTCTTTGCTCAAAGGGCGAATGCGCCGATAGCGCAGCCGGCATTTCCTGTCACGGGTGGGCTATGTCGGCTGATCCTGTGGCGGCACTGTGGCGAAAAGCGCCGAGATTCGCCTCTCATCATCCCGCCGGCGCGGGTCGAGCGTGCCCAGGTCCAGCGCTTCCGGTCTGGTGCCCAGAACCTCGGCCCCTGCTTCGGCGGCGGCGCCAAGCACACTGGCCGCAGCAGGATGCCCCAGATCGAAAATCACCAGCTTGAACCCGGCGCGCAAAGCCGCCAGCGCGGCCCCAGGGGCGGCGGCGCAATCCAGCGCAGCGTGAACGGTCGCGCCGGCATGGGCGGCGGCGGCCTGTTCCAGCACCGCCTTGAACCAGCCCGGCCCCGCATTCAGCGCCGCACCGGGCGCCGAGACCAACAACACGGGTCGCCCTGCCGCAACCCGCAGCGCCCATTCAGCCTGCGCGCGCCCATGCACCACCACGGCGGGAAGCTTAAGAAACGCCTTTACCATTGACCCAGAGGCCTTTGCATGCCAAGCAATTCGTCAACCACTTAGCCGCAAGGGCCTCGGGCGCCAAGGCATCTGGAAAAGCATGAGCGAGCAGCAATCTGACATAATGGGTACGGCGATGGTCCGGCTGGAAGCAGCCTTGGATCGCCTCAGCCGTGCCGTCGAAGCCCGCCGCGCTGCAACCCCCCTGATCGAAGGCGATATGGTGCCAAAGGCCGCTGTGGCCGCCCTCGCCACACGTTTGGATGCCACCATCGCAAAGCTGCGCAGTCTTGAGGATCAGGGCTGATGGCGCAGGTCACGGTTCGCATTGGCGGCTATGCCCATCCGGTGGCCTGCCAGGATGGTCAGGAAAAGCACCTGACCAATATGGCGGCTGAGGTGGATAAGCGCATCTCCGCGCTCAAGGGGATGGGTATTCAATTCGGCGAAACGCGGATGTTGCTGCTTGCTGCTTTGCAATTGGCCGATGAAGCGATGGATCTGAAGGCCGAGAATGACGCGCTGAAGGCCGGCGGCGCCGTTGCCGCCGAAGCCCCCGCGCCCGACCCGGCGCTGGCTGATGGCTTGGTGCGGTTTGCTGAAAAGCTTGAGGCCATTGCCGCGCGGCTTGAGGAAGCCTAACTAGAAGCTGCGGGGCTGCCAGGTGCGCCAGGCAATTCATCCCCGGGGCCAATGCACATCCTCCGGGAACTGGCTCTGTCCGGACCGTGGTTCGGGTATCTGGTGCCCACCTGCCAACGCAGGCCTTGGGAGGATGATAGGCCAGCGG
>JAPLOJ010000237.1 GCA_026400795.1 Alphaproteobacteria bacterium | reverse complement strand
TCCAGCGCATAGATGGTGGATTTCGCCAGCACTTCCGGCACATCACCTTCCACAATGCGCTTGGTCAGCCCTTCCGCAATCGCAGTTTTGCCCACGCCAGGATCGCCCACGTAAAGCGGATTATTCTTGGTGCGGCGGCAAAGGATTTGGATCGTGCGCTCGATTTCCTGATCACGGCCAATCAGCGGGTCAATCTTACCCTGTTCGGCCTTCTTGTTCAGGTTCACGCAGTAATTCGCCAGCGCATCCTGGCCTCGCGGCGCGCCGCGACCCTTTTCTTCACGTTCCTGCCCTGGCTCCTCATTGCCCGCGCCATCGCCCTTCGCCGCACGGGGCTGAGAGCGCCCAGGCGCCTTGGCAATGCCATGGCTAATGAAATTCACTGCATCTAGCCGCGTCATGTCCTGCAATTGCAGGAAATACACCGCATGTGATTCGCGTTCAGAAAACAGCGCGACCAGCACATTGGCGCCGGTCACTTCATCGCGGCCAGAGGATTGCACATGAATGGCGGCGCGTTGCACCACGCGCTGGAAGCCTGCGGTGGGCTTGGGATCGCCGCCGCGTTCCGTCACCAAGCCGGCCAAATCCTTGTCCAGAAATTCGGTCAGGTCGCGCTTGAGTTTATCAACATCCACACCGCAGGCGCGCAGCACGCCCATGGCATCGGCGTCATCGCCCAAGGACAGCAGCAAATGTTCAAGGGTGGCGTATTCATGGCGGCGCTCGCCAGCCAGGCCCAGGGCGCGATGCAGCGTCTGTTCTAAATTACGGGACAACATGATCAACGACGCTCCATCTTAGCCTGAAGCCCCGACATTGCAGGGCCAAAGGCCGATTGTGACTTCCAATGTAGGCGCCCTCCTGGGATTCTTCGACCCCTGCTTCAGTCCTTTTCGATGGTGCATTGTAGCGGATGCTGGTTCTGGCGCGCCAGATCCATCACCTGCGTTACCTTGGTTTCCGCGATTTCATAGGTGAAGACACCGCAGACCCCGACACCACGGCGATGCACATGCAGCATGATGCGCGTCGCCTCCTCTCGATTCTTCTGGAAAAACCTCTCCAAGACGTGAACGACGAATTCCATCGGCGTGTAATCGTCGTTCAGCATCAATACCTTGTACATGGCGGGCTTCTTGGTGCGCGGGCGCGACTTCACGACGATGCCCGTCTGAGGCCCTTCACCACCACCTTGCCCGTCATCCGGGCGCTTATCCTGATCGCTCATGCTCTCGGTTCGGTCTTTCAGAACGCAGGCTAGCACGCCGCGCTGCCTATAGAATATGGAGCGAATGGCCGAAGGTGAAGCCCCAGTTACACTTAAGTGCATAATCTTTTCTACGCGCCCCCAGTTTAAGGCAGCGCAAACGCCAGACGTCTTGGCCCAGGTGCCAGGCAAAAAAATAGCGTGATCCAAGGGTATGGATCACGCTACGTGCCGGCTACCCCCCGGTTTGGAGGAGGGGGGAGGAGGGTAACTCAGCCAAGAGCGGGGGAAACCCCGCCCCAAGATTATGCCGCGAGCGGCTTCGCGATCTTTTCCATCGCCACCGTCATGCGCGCATTCACGGGGGCAAGGGCGCTTTCGGCGAGCTTCACGGAAGCTTCCTGGAGCTTGGTGCCTTCGGCAACCATCTTCTCCAGAGCGGCCTTGGCGAACTTCGCCTGCAGCTCAGCGGCTTCATTCACGCTCTTCACGCCGGACAGCGCCTTGGCGCCTTCCATGGCATGGTCGGTCAAGCCCTGCGCCAGCGCCATATACTGGCGTGCGAGGTCCTGAGAGCCCGAGGCCCAGGTCTGGGCGGCCTTGGTGAAGGCCTCCACATTGCCGCGGCCGAATTCAGCGGCTTCTTCCGCCGCCTTGAAGATGCTCTCGGCACCCTTGGTCATCTGGTCCATGTTCTTCTCCATTGCTACGCGGGCCTGTGCCGCACCGTCATTCATCACTTTTTGAGCCTGTTCCGCAGCTTCCGCCGCAACCTTGCTCACAACTTGGCTCTTGCTTTGCGCCATGATCTCAACCCTTTCCTTGCCTGACCGGGGTGCAGCGACCCGGGCTATGCGAACCGGCCGGAAGGGCCGGTCAGATTTGCTGCGCTGCAACATGAGTGGCTTCTACGCGCGCCGCGGGGGCGATTGCAAGGATTTTTTTGCACTGCACAAAAATTTTTGGCGCCCCCGGCTGGGCATTCTGGCCAGGGCTTTCGGATTGTACCTCAAGCTCATTTCTTAACCCTCTGAGAGAAATGAGAATTTGTCTTTTTTTGCTGGACGGGATATAGAAGCACAGGGGAATACGGGGCCCAGGCGTCGCAGCTTTGGGCCAATGGGGGATTTGCGAATGGGGATTCGTCGCCAAGGCCTGGGGGGCCTTGCCGGTCGATTCGTCGGGGCGATGTTCGGGCTGGCGCTTGCCGCCCTGCCTTGGCGCGCCGCCGAAGCGCAAATCGGCAGTGCGCGCTATTCCGCCATTGTCATGGAAGCCCGCACCGGCGCGGTCCTGATTGACGCCGGCGCAGATGAACCGCGCTACCCGGCATCCCTCACCAAAATGATGACGCTTTACATGGTGTTTGAGGCGCTGCGCGAGGGCAAGACGCAACTGAATAGCCGCGTGGTGATGAGTGAGGAAGCCGCTTCGAAGCCGCCTTCCAAGCTTGGCATCCCGCCTGGTGGTGGCCTTACGGTGGAACAGGCAATCCTGGCGCTGATCACCAAAAGCGCCAATGATGTCGCGTCCGCGCTGGGTGAGCATATTGGCGGGTCCGAGGAACGCTTCGCGCAAATGATGACCATGCGCGCGCGCAGCCTTGGCATGACGCAAACGCGCTTTCGCAACGCATCGGGCCTGCCGGATTGGGAACAGGTGACAACGGCGCGGGATATGGCGACTCTGGGCCGTCGCTTATTCACAGATTTCCCCAATCGATACCATTATTTCGGTACAGTCCATTTCGCCTGGGGCCGGGCGCAGATCCGCAACCACAACCGCATGCTCGGCGATTATGACGGTGCAGATGGCATCAAGACCGGCTTCATCAATGCCTCGGGCTTCAATATCGTGACCTCAGCGCAGCGTGACGGCGTGCGGCTGGTTGGCGCCACCTTTGGTGGTTCTTCCTGGGTGGAACGTGATCGGCATATGGGCGCGCTGCTGGATCAGGGGTTTTCGCGCATGGGTGTTGCCCCGCGCGCGCCGTCATCCGTGATGGCCGCGGCTGTTGTGCCGCCGCGGAGCGCCCCGGCCGCCCGCCCTGTGCCGCAAAGCAATACGCGCTTGGCGCAGGCGGCACCGCCGCAGCAGCGAGGCGCGCCGCAGCAGGTCGCGGCTGCGCCCAATCGCCAAAATGTGGCGCCGGTTGCCTATCGCCAAACGCCGACACCACCGCGGCCCGCGGCGCGGCCAATGCAGCGCGTGGAACAGGGTAGCGCTGCGAGCAGTGCGCCACGCCTCAATGCGCCGCGGCCAAGCGCGCAACCCCAGCAACCGGCCCGAGCCTCGGCGCGTCCGCCACCGCGATGAATTAGTCCCGCCAGGAAAGCCCGGCGCGCGCCATACGGGCGCGCACATAGACCAGCCAGATCACTTGCAGGCCGATGGCGGCTAGAAAAACCAGCGCCTTATGCGCCGGATCAAGGCCCAGAAACGCCCAGGCGAGCAGCCCATTGGCCAGCACAAAACCCCAATGCACCGCCGCCACTTGCCGCACTCCAAGCCCGCTGCGCTGCGCCATTTGATATAAATGAGTGCGATGCGCGGCGGTGATGTTCAGCCCCATGGCAGCACGGCGGGCGAGCGTAAAGGTCGCATCAAAGAACAAGCCAAATAGCAGCAGCGGCACCAGCATGAAGGAAACCTCGGCCGCATCGAAGCGTGCTGCCGCCACCGCCAGGATGGCCACCATAAAGCCCAGGAATTGGCTGCCGACATCGCCCATGAAAATCCGCGCCGGGTGCAAATTGAACGGCAGAAAACCAAGCAAGCCGGCGGCCAGCATCAGTGACGCCAGATAGACAAACCAACCGCCATAATGCCCGGCAATGACGCACAGGATCAGCAGCGCGAGGAAGACGGTGCCGCCCACCAGCCCATCCAACCCATCCATGAAATTCACCGCATTGGTGCAGCCCAAAATCCAAAACAGCGTCAGCAACGGCCCAAGCGCGCCAAGTTCCACCGGGCCAAGCCCCGGCAGCGCGATCCGCTGCAATTCAAGCCCGCTGCCAATAGCGACCAATGCGGCCAGTGCCTGCGCCGCCAGCTTTAGTGCAAAGCGCAAATCCCGTGCATCATCCCAGAAGGACACCGCCGCAATGGCGAGCGCCGCACCAATCACGCCCAGGAATTGCGGCCCCGGTAGGCGCGCATATTCTGCCTGCCAATACAGCAACCCCATGCCGAGCGTGAAAGCCACCACAATGCCAAGCCCACCGCCGCGCGGTGTTGGCCGGCTATGGCTTGACCGCGCATTGGGGTGATCCAGGATCGGATAGGCAATCATCAGCCGCACCACGATGGCCGAGATCAGCGCAAGGCCAAGGGCGACAGCCAGGTGGAACAGGATGGCGTGGAAGGTCATATTGGGGCAGCGCTATCGCCCGGCCAAGCGCCGGGCGCAACCTGGCGATAGTTTAGCGCCTTTGCAGAATCTCTGGATTGACCATCATGGCCGGCTCGGGCGCACCATCCAAAGCGGCCAGGATATTGCGCGCCGCCGCTTCCGCCATGCGGGCCGTGCCTTCTTCCGTGCTTGCCGACGAATGCGGGCTGATGATGACATTGGGCATGCTGAACAGTGGATTGCCTGGTGTGGCGGGTTCGATTTCCAGCACATCCGTGCCGAAGCCCATCAGCCGGCCCGATTGTAGCGCCGCCACCACCGCTTCCTGCTTCACAATCGGGCCGCGCGCCGTATTCACCAGAATGGCGCCGGGCTTCAGCGCCGCGAAGGCCGCTTCATCCATCAAATGTCGCGTTTCAGGCATCAGGGGGCAATGCAGCGTTACCACATCCGCTTCCGCCAGCGCCTTTTTGAAGTCCCGCGCCGGGATATGCCCGTCGGACGCGATGCGCGCCGGATG
>JAPLOJ010000259.1 GCA_026400795.1 Alphaproteobacteria bacterium | reverse complement strand
AGTGTCGCTCACGCTTGAAAACCGATTCTGAAAGCCGCGATTCCTGAGGGGTCACAGGGAGAAAACGTCATAGGCACCGTCAGGCGCGCCGCGTCAACCACCGCCGCGCCCGAACTGCCAGCCTAACGTCAAGCCCCTGAGTTAGAAGGGAATTTCGTCATCCAGATCGGATTTCTTGGCATCCCAACCGCCGGCGCGCTGGGCCGGGCGCGCAGCCGGCGCCCGATCCCCTGAAGGCTCACCGGGGTCATCCATGCCGCGCCGGATTGATCCTGCCATTTCCGGGTTTCCAACTGGCCTTCAACATAGACCTCGCTACCCTTGCGCAGGTATTTCTCGGCAACCTCGCCCAGGCGATCATTGAAAATCGCGACCGAATGCCATTCGGTGCGTTCCTGCTGATTGCCTTCCCGGTCCTTGTAGCGTTCGGACGTGGCGATGCGCAGATTCACCACCTTGCCGCCATTCTGGAAATTGCGCACTTCCGGGTCCCGCCCCAGACGGCCCAGGATGATGACCTTATTGATACCCGCCATGGCAAAGCTCTCCCGCGATTTCGGCCCCCAAGGATAGACGATCCCCCCTAAAGCGGCCATCCCATACCCTTCCCAGGGCGCCATTCAGGCGCATATATAACGAGAACATTTTTAGAACAACAGCGCCCCCCTCCCCGGCGGCGGCTGTCGGAGCCCCCTTCGCATGACCGGCCATATTCGCATCCGCGGCGCGCGCCAGCACAACCTCAAGAACCTGGACCTTGATATCCCGCGCGATACGCTGACGGTGATCACGGGCCTATCGGGTTCGGGCAAATCATCGCTGGCCTTCGATACCATCTATGCGGAAGGCCAAAGGCGCTATGTGGAAAGCCTTTCGGCCTATGCGCGGCAATTCCTGCAATTGATGCAAAAGCCGGATGTGGATTCGATCGAGGGCCTATCGCCCGCCATTTCCATCGAACAGAAAACCACCAGCCATAATCCTCGCTCCACCGTCGGCACCGTCACAGAAATCCATGACTATATGCGCCTGCTTTGGGCGCGAGTCGGCGTGCCCTATTCGCCCGCGACCGGCCTACCCATTGAAGCGCAGACCGTGTCCCAAATGGTGGATCGTGTGCTGGCCATGCCGGAAGGCACCCGGCTTTTGCTGCTGGCGCCCATCGCGCGCGGCAAGAAGGGCGAATTCCGCAAGGAATTGGCGGAATTCCAGCGCCGCGGGTTTGAACGTGTGAAAATCAACGGCACGCTCTATCAAATTGCCGAGGCCCCCAAGCTCGACAAGAAACTCAAGCACGATATTGAAGTGGTGGTGGACCGCATTGTGGTGCGTGATGGCATCATGCAGCGCTTGGCAGACTCCTTCGAAACCGCGCTTGGTCTGGCCGATGGCATCGCCTATGCCGAAAATGCGGATGGTGGGGAGCGCACGGTTTTTTCCAGCCGCTTCGCCTGCCCGGTTTCCGGTTTTACCATCGAGGAAGTTGAACCGCGCCTTTTTTCCTTCAATTCACCGCATGGCGCCTGCCCTGCCTGTGATGGGCTTGGCACGGAAAGCTTTTTTGATGCGCAATTGGTCGTGCCGCAGGATGATGTCGCGCTGAAGGATGGCGCCATCATGCCCTGGACCGGCGCTTCTTCCCCTTATTACGACCAAACGCTGCAAAGCCTGGCCGCGCATTTCAAGGTGAAGATGACCACCGCCTGGCAGGAACTGCCGGACCGCGTGCGCCACGCCATTCTGCATGGCACGGGCGCTGAGGTTGTCGCGCTGCACTACAAGGATGGGCTGCGCGCCTATGAGGTAAAAAAACCCTTTGAGGGCGTGATCGCCAATCTGGAACGGCGCTTTCGCGAAACCGATAATCCTTGGGTGCGCGAAGATCTTTCTCGCTATCAGGCGGAACGGCCTTGCGCAGCGTGTGCGGGGCATCGGCTGAAGCCGCAATCGCTCGCGGTGAAGGTGGCGGGGCTGCATATTGGTGAAGCCTCCGCCATGGCCATTCATCGGGCGCGGGATTGGTTCGCGCAGGTGGAAGAAACGCTCACCCCGCAGCGGCGCGATATTGCGCGGCGAATCCTGCGCGAAATCAATGACCGCCTGCAATTTCTGGTGGATGTGGGGCTGGATTATCTTTCTCTCGCGCGGTCTTCCACCACGCTTTCCGGCGGGGAATCGCAGCGCATTCGCTTGGCCTCGCAAATCGGTTCTGGCCTGACGGGCGTGCTTTATGTGCTGGATGAACCTTCCATCGGGCTGCATCAGCGCGACAATGAAAGGCTGCTGGTCACGCTGCGGCGGTTGCGTGACCTCGGCAATACCGTGCTGGTGGTGGAACATGATGAGGACGCGATCCGCAGCGCCGATTATTTGGTGGATATCGGCCCGGAAGCCGGCAAGGGCGGCGGGCGGCTGGTGGCGCAGGGCAAGCCATCAGAAGTCGCTGCCAATCCCGCCAGCCTTACCGGGCAATATCTTTCGGGCAAGCGCCGCATCGAAATCCCCGCCAAGCGCCGCAAGATTGACCCTAAGCGGCAATTGCGCGTGGTGGGCGCCAGCGGCAACAACCTCAGGCGCCTGGATGCGGCGCTGCCGCTAGGCACTTTCACCTGCGTCACCGGGGTTTCCGGCGGCGGCAAATCAACGCTGGTGATTGAAACGCTGTATAAGGCGGCAGCGCGGCGGCTGATGGGGGCGGCAGAGGTCCCGGCGCCGCATGATCGCATCGAAGGGCTCGATCACCTCGACAAGATCATTGACATTGACCAATCACCAATTGGCCGCACGCCGCGGTCCAACCCCGCCACTTACACCGGGCTATTTGCGCCCATTCGCGATTGGTTCAGCGAATTGCCGGAATCCCGCGCGCGCGGCTACAAGCCAGGCCGCTTCAGCTTCAATGTGAAGGGCGGGCGGTGTGAGGCCTGCCAGGGCGATGGCGTCATCAAGATTGAGATGCACTTCCTGCCCGATGTCTATGTCACCTGCGATACCTGCAAGGGCAAGCGCTATAATCGCGAAACGCTGGATGTGAAGTTTCGCGGCAAATCCATCTC
>JAPLOJ010000116.1 GCA_026400795.1 Alphaproteobacteria bacterium | reverse complement strand
CGGGGGGTACAAACTGATGCAGCGAAGCAGGAAGTAGCCACCCCTGGTCCACATCCCACGCTCGGAAGGTCTTGCTCATGAAAACAAATGAATCAGAAATACAGAGAAAAAACTAGCGAATTCTCAGACAGGCTCCTAGCGCCGGCGCCTCGCGCTGGGATAGAGCCGTCCATCTTGTGCCCGCATGGCTTCCAGCACGAAATCTCCCGGCAAATCATGCAATTCCTCAGCGGGTGGCAAGTCTGCCGTAGCATCCAGCGCACCGCGCAATGGCCGCCCTTCCATGCCTGCCGTATCAATCCCAAGCAGGTGCAGAATGGTGGGCACAATATCCGTTAGGTCAGCGGGTTCTTCGATCAACGCGCCCTCACGGAACGGGCCGCCCTGCATAACAAGAACGGTCGCAAGCTCCGCCCGGTGCAGGCCGCCATGCATGCCGCCGCCTTCCGGCACATCGGGGGCATCGAAGGGGGCCGTGCCTGGCAGGCCCCATTCATCCAAGCCTTCTTCTCCCGCGAATGTCGCGACCAGATCAGCGCTGCGCGCATGCGCCGAGCCGAGTAACGCAAGCGGCACCGCACGGCCGGGTGCGAGAATGGCAGGATCGCGCGCCAATAACGGGCCGGCCCAATCTTGTGTCGCAAGGAAATCGGCCACCTGTGATGCAAGGGCAGGGTCCCTGAGCCACATCCCGGGCGCGGCTGCTGGCGCCACCACAATATCCACATCTGGCGCCATACCAGTACCTGCGCGGAAGCCAGCGCGCTGCAATTCGCTCCGTAGGCACTTCTTACCCCGCCCTGTCACATGGCCATGGTCCGAGAGAACAATGATGGCAATTTCTTTCACATCCGCTTGTGCATCGCGCCACGCCATGATGCGCCCGAGCACCGCATCCGCTGACTTTAGCGCGCGTCGTGTATGTTCCGCCCGTAAGCCACCCCAATGGAAGGATACATCGGGTTCCGACAGCCAAAGCAGCGCCACATCCGGGTTCATTTGGGGTAGTACGTGCTCAAGCAGAACGCGCCCGGCAAATTCGACCCGCGCAATATTCGGCACAGCGGCGGGTGGCGTAGCGCCAAGCGATTCAACTACGCGCCGCGCTGTCTCGCCCTCTGTATCCTCGACATTCCAGCGAAAGGCACCAAGGCGTTCAGCCGCTGGGTGAAGCAGCCGCGCCGCCCCCGCCGTACCGGCGCTGACCAGCGCGAAACTCAGCCCATGCGGTGCAAGGCGCTCCGCCAAGCTTGCGCGCTGCAAGGGCGATTCCGCACCAGCAGCGAGCGTGATGACATCCTCCACCAGCTTGGTTCGGATCAAACGATCGGGTGCGACTGATGCGTCGAACAGCGTATTGGCGACCAAGCCATGGCCCCCAGGGCGGCAGCCGGTGATGAGCGATGGCGTCGCAACCCGTGTTTCAGAAGGGAAAACGCTTCGCGCGCGCGAAAAGCGTGCGCCTGCCACCCCAAGCGCATGCAAATGTGGGGTCGCTACCGGATCCACCATGTCAGGGCGAAGCCCGTCCAGGGCCACCATAATCACGCGTGTCATGTCATTCTCCAAAATGGTGGCGGCAAACGTGGCGCGCAGCCAAAGGCCCGAGAGCGGTCAGCCTAATTTCACATTACTTGCCGTATTGTGACGCGCCAAGGCGCGCCACAATGACAACTCAGGAACTGTTGCGCGGATAGGTCTGATGGCGGATAGGGCCAAGATAGGGCACCTCCATGCCATCTGGTTCCAGCAAAACCGTCTCCACATGATCCGCATGCAGGTGATGCAGCAGGGCACCGCAGCGCCGCGCCCCAGGCAGGCCTTGCTGCTCATCCTCCTCCACTACGAAGGAAAGTGGCGGCGCCCAGACAAAGGATACTGCGTCACGCTTGAATTCATGATGCAGGTGCAAATGGCCAGAGGCGACCAGGCGAAGCCCCGGATGCGCAAGGATCGGCATCAATGTATCGCGCGCGTGCGGGGGCACAGACCAGTAATCGAAAACCTGATCATCTGGATGCGTCACAAAGATGGGCTTGTGCAAGAACACCGCCAATCGCCGCGCATCCGCGCTTTCAACGGCTTCAATGATGAAGCGCGCCTGAGCTTCTTCTTCCGAGTGCCCCGTTCCCATAACTTCGGAATTGAGGCCGATGATGCGCCAGCCGGGCAGATCATGCAGACCATACCCTGCACCAAGATGCCGCTGAAACCTTGTCAGCCTAGTTTCGTCAAAGGGCTGACGCGGCATGGTGTGGGCGTGGCTGCCCGTATCATGATTGCCTGGCAGAGCCAGAATTGGGCCTGGGAAGCGGCCCAGTTCTGCGGCGGCAAAGGCCATATCCGCCTCATGATCTGCGCCATCAAGCGAAAGATCTCCGCTGGCGACGGTAAGGTCGGGTGGGGCAGCCGCTGCCAGTGCACGGATCAAGGCAAGGTTGCTGCGGAATAACTCATTCCGCGGCGAGAGATGGGAATCAGTGAGCTGAAGGATAGTGTGCATGCTTCAACCCCGACGCGGCAGCAAGCGGCGAACTTCACTCGCCATATCCGCCAGCGCCACTTCGGGTGTT
>JAPLOJ010000205.1 GCA_026400795.1 Alphaproteobacteria bacterium | reverse complement strand
TGTTGCCAAGCAGTATTCCATCGAAATCATCGAACCGCTGGGGCGTGGCGTGCAGCGCATCTTCGCACCCATTGGCTTGACCAATGTTGAAACCCGTGTAGGCGATGGCTTCTTCGGCTGGCCGGAAGTGACGGGCGGCTTTGACACCATCATCGTCACCTGCGCCGCGCAATATGTGCCACCCGCGCTGTTGCAGCAATTAAAGCCGGGCGGAAGGTTGGTTATTCCCATCGGCCAGCCCTTCCGTCGCGGTCAGTTCCTGTACATCTACACGAAGGATGAGGAAGGCCGCGTGCGCAGCCGCAAGGATGTCGGCGTTTACTTCATCCCGATGACCGGCACGATGATGAAGACACCGGCACCGGCTGGGAGCACGCCGCAGTAAAGTCTCTATCGCGCAGGGGTAACATCCTGCGCGCGGGTTCTTTCATCCACGCGCGCATCATGGGCGAAGCCGCGCCGCATCGCCCAGATATTCTTCTGCAAATGGGTGGAGATGATGCCAGCATCTTCCACCACCACACGTGTTGCCTGGCGCACCAGGGCTTCACGCTTGGCGGGGTCCAATTCCCGCGCGGCGGTGGCAAGCAGCGTATCGAATTCCGTATTGGAATAGCGCCCGCGATTGACCGAACCGGTGCCACGCGCGCGGTCATAAGTGGCAGCGATGGAACGCAAACCTGCCATGGGTTCACCGGTGGAACTGCCCCAGGAAACCAGGAATACCGAAAATTCCTGACGCGATGCCTTGGCGATGAAGCTGGCATAAGGCGCCACATCTACCTGGGTGCGAATGCCAATGCGGGTCCACATCTGCCCAACGGCTTGCGTAATGCGCGCATCATTCGGGTAGCGATCATTTGGCCCGTGCAGGGTCAGGCGAAAACCATTGGGATAGCCCGCTTCCACCAATAACTTCTTTGCTTGATCAGGATCAGCGCGCGTGGCCGCCAGTTCCGGTACATAGGCAAAGCCACCTTCCGGCATTACCTGCCGCGTCGCACTTGCCGCGCCTTCCATCACGCGCGCCACAATCGCCGGGCGGTCAATGGCAAGTGACAACGCGCGGCGCACCCGCACATCTTTCAGCGGATTGCGGTCAAAAGGCTTACCGTCATTATCCGTAATGAAAGGCGTTGGTCCATCCCGCATATGATCCAGCGCGAAATAGATAAAGCGCATGCTGTCTATTTCGCTCATCACAATGCGCTGATCTCGCCTGAGGCGTTCAATATCCGATGTCGGCACCTGATCAATGATATCAATATCACCCGCGAGCAGTGCAGCAGTGCGGCCCGCATCATTGGTGATCATGCGGTAATCCACATTTTGCCAGGCTGGGCGGCCGCGCCAATGGCCGTCAAAGCGCTGCAATTCAACCCGATCCCCGGACCGATAGGCCATCATGCGATAAGGCCCGGTGCCAATCGCGGCGCGGCCCGCGTTGAAATCCTCAGTCGTGGCGCCTTGGTGCGTTTCACGGTCCAGCATGGGAACTTGCGCCAGATCGGTCGGCAAAAGTGGTGCCGGGCCATTGGTGCGGAAGCGCAGCGTGTGGGAATCAATGATCTCAACGCCCGTGATCGCTTGCGTGTAGGTGCGGAAAGACCCAGGGCTATTCACCACCAGCGGAATACGTTCCAGCGTAAAGGCCACGTCTTCCGCGGTGAAATCCGATCCATTGTGAAAACGCACACCGCGGCGGAGCGTGAATTCCCAAGCATCGTCACCCACTGGCTTCCACGATTCCGCCAAGGAACCAATCAGCCGCGCCTTTGAATCCGTTTCCAACAGATTGTCGAAGACCATGGAAGCATAGGCGTTATTGGGCGAGATATTGTGGAAATGCGGATCGGCCGAGGTGATCTGTGCGCCCACGCCCATGCGCAAATTCTGCGCCGTGGCCGGCATGGAAGCCACAAGGGCGGCAAGCAGCAGGCGCTTCATGGCGGTGCTTCCTTCAGCTCAGCAGATACGCCGCGCCGGAGCGCGAGCAGATGGCGCGAATATGCTTGTCCAAAGCAGGCGGGATGGGGATGCCATGCTTCAGCCGGCGCTGACGTTCCGCTTCTTCCGGATCGCCGGCCACCAGCACGGGCTTTGCAGGATCCGCCGCTGGGGTCGCGTGCAATTCATCAATCACCGCATCCAGATCGGCTTCGAACTCACCCGGCGCGCGGAAGGCGCCGGGGTCAATCGCCATGAAGAAATGGCCGATATCATCAGGGTCGTTTGGCTTTTGCGTGCGGTTGCGAATGGGCGAGAAAGAAGAACCAACCAAAGTGCCGCCCAGAATATGCACCATCATCGCCAGGCCATAGCCCTTATGGCTTGCCATTTCTGGCGATCCACCCAGCGGCGAAAGCCCGCCTTGCGGTTCTTCATGCAAAATCTTCATGCCACGCTTGGCATCCGTGATCGGATTGCCGGCGCCATCCACCACCCAACCCGCAGGCATGGCGCGTTCATTCAAATCATAAACCTTCACCTTGCCCGCTGCCGTCGTGGTGGTCGCCATATCCAAGACGAAGGGCAGGTTGCGCCCGGCGGGTGCGGCAAAGGCAATGGGGTTGGTGCCCAGCACCGGCTTCGCACCGCGCGTTGGCACCATGGTCACGCCGCGTGTCGCGCT
Organism: Alphaproteobacteria bacterium; assembly: GCA_026400795.1. Classification (GTDB taxonomy): domain Bacteria; phylum Pseudomonadota; class Alphaproteobacteria; order Acetobacterales; family Acetobacteraceae; genus Neoroseomonas. The sequence goes on along the minus strand of JAPLOJ010000205.1, from coordinate 884 downwards.
GGTGACCAAGCCAATGGCGCCACGCCGCGCCGCGATACGCGCATAAACGCCGGCTGCGCCGAAATGATGCGAATTGCGCACACCCACCACGCCAAGCCCGGCTTCCTTCGCCATATCCACGGCCAGATTCATCCCATAGCTGGAAACCGGATGCCCAAGCCCAGCACCTGCATCAATCAACGCGGTGCAGGCGGTGCGGCGTTCGATCTTGGGGCGCGCATTGATCTTCAGCTTGCCTTCCTGCCAGCGCTTTTCATAGGTCATCAGCATGGAAATACCGTGGCTATCCACGCCGAATAAATCGGTTTCCGTCATGGCTTCGGTGGTGGTGGCAGCCAGATCAGCCTCCATCCCCCAAGACAGCAGAATGGCTTCAATCTGCGCGCGGACCTTATCGGCGGCGACATCCATGGTGCTGTCCCTTATGACGCGCTGGCGCGCAGGAAGGGATTGGTCAAATGGCCAATACCCGTGATTTCAATATCCACCACATCGCCGGATTTCACATCCGGTGAAACGCCATCCGTGCCCATCCAGATCACGTCACCGGGATAGAGCGTCAGATACCGCGTCATCGCCGCGATGAAGACCGCGGTTGAAAATAGCATATGGCCGGTTTCGAAAGTGGTGGTGATCTGCCCATTCAGCCGCACATTGGTGCGCGCTGCTTCCATATCGAATTCAGTCTCAATCCAGGGGCCCATGGGCTTGAAGGTATCGGTATTCTTGGAACGCCAGAAGGTGCGGTCGCTTTTCTGCCAGGTACGTTCACTGACATCATTGCCGATGGTCCAGCCCATGATGCAGCTCAGCGCCTCGGCCTCTGACAGGTTCTTGGCTTTCTTGCCTACTATCGCGACAAGTTCGCCTTCATAGTGAATCTT
>JAPLOJ010000402.1:7986-8521 GCA_026400795.1 Alphaproteobacteria bacterium | reverse complement strand
GTGATTTCCGCCGGGCCGCGCACTTCGCCCGCCAGCACCACGCGATTGGTGGTGACCAGCGTTTCGCAGGCGACGCGGGAATAGGGATCAGCGGTCAGGAATGCGTCCAGCACCGTATCGGAAATGCGGTCCGCCACCTTATCTGGATGGCCTTCGGAAACGGATTCCGAGGTGAAAAGATATTCGCCGGTATCGCGCATGGCTTGGTTCGGCCTCTTGTCGCGGGATTCGTCGGTCTAGCCCAACGATGCTCTGCCCCGGATTGCCCAGAGCGGAGCGCGTATTGCAGGGGGGTGTGGCGGGGTCAAGGCAGGGCAGGCCAGCCACCCCCCATTATCTTCAGCGCGGCGGCAGGACCCGCGCGGCGCGATAGCCCTCAATCTGCTCAGCAAACATGGCCCAGCTATCCTTGAAGCCGGTGAAGCCCGCCTGGCGGGCCGCGGTCATGGAAGCCAGCACATCGTAATCCATGTTCAGCGCGAAATCGGCGAATTCCCAGCTTGCCACTTGTTCAATGGGCAGGATCAAGCCGTGG
>JAPLOJ010000402.1:473-7913 GCA_026400795.1 Alphaproteobacteria bacterium | reverse complement strand
TCCAGCGCGCCATCGAAAGCGTCCTTACCCCGCCTGGCGCCACGCCGAGCAGCCCGGCCAAATAGGGCCACATGTCGCACCAGCGAAAAGCATCGCCATTCGTGACATTAAAGGCACGGTTCGCGGCGCGCGGTTCGCCCAACATCCACAAAATGGCCTCGGCCAGCAATTTGGCGTCCGAGACCTCATGCAAAGCGGTGAAGGCGCCTGGCTTGCCCGGAAAGTCAAAAGGCACGCCCAATTCGCGGCAGATGGCGGCATAGGCGCCAAGGGTCGAGACCATGTTGCGCGCGCGGCCAGGTGCGACATCCAAAACGAAATTGGGCCGGCTTGCAGACCAGGACCAGGCTTTGCCGCGCTGGCGTTCGGCCACCATATCCTGTTGGTCGTAATAGAAATTGGGCGGCAAATGCCGTGGGTCATCTTCCCGCGCCGGGGTGCGGAAGGAGCCGATATGCAGCCCATACCATTTGCCGCCATGGATCATGTGCAGATGCTGAAAACGCGGCAGCGATGCCTCCGCCGCGTCCAGCAGATTGCGCAGCATGGTGGCATTGCCGGCCACATCTTCAACGCCGGTTTCGCCATGCGGCGCGCGGGACGCATAGACAATATGCGTAATGTCAGGCCGCGCCGCGATGGCGCGCGTGAGCGCTGGCCCATCCCAAAGATCGGCGGTGATCCAGGGAATGCCCGCACCCGGGTCGCGCCTGGTCAGGCCAATGGGCGTGAAGCCTGGATCGCCTTGCGCGGCTTCCATCACGCGGCTGGCGGCAGCGCCGCTGGCGCCGACAATCAGGGTGACACGGGTATTGGCCATAATGATTTCCTCCGGGTGCGATGAACCCATGGGCGCGGCTGCGATGCAAGCCATGCGGCATTCTTGACCTGCGGGCGCATCACGCCCTATGACTCAATTATCAGTTGCAAAACTGATCCTCGCGATTTGTCCGGTCTTCTTGCGGCGAGGTTCCGAAAGGGCGTGGGTGGCGACATCCGCGAAAACAAACGCGCTAAAGGGCCGCGGGGTTATCATGCCCCGTTCCCGGTAGGGGCTGGACGCCATCATTGTGTGAGAGGTTCCAGCCGTGCCGAAAAATTCTCGCCCCCTTCGCCCCGTTAGTCCTGCGACGCAGCCTGTCGGCGAGCAAATGATGGGCCACAACAGCGACCCCGTCCGCGCCCTTCGCCCCGCGACGCAGCTTGTCCGCGGTGGGCTCATGCGCTCCAACTTCGATGAGCTGTCGGAAGCGATGTATCTGACCTCGGGCTTTGTCTATGACAGCGCAGCCCAGGCGGAAGCGACTTTTGCCGGCACGGAAACCCATTACCAATATTCGCGCTTCGGCAACCCAACCGTCAGCATGCTGGAAGGCCGCTTGGCTGCCTTGGAAGGGGCGGAAGCCTGCCGCGCGACGGCCACCGGCATGGCGGCGGTGCATTCGGCGATGTTGTCCCATTTGAAGGCGGGCGACCGCGTGGTGGCATCGCGCGCGCTATTCGGGTCCTGCCATTGGATCGTCTCAACCCTGCTGCCGCGCTATGGCATCTCAACCGAATTCGTGGATGGCAGCGATCTGGCGCAATGGCGCGCGGCCCTGTCGCGCCCGGCGACCATGGTTTTGCTGGAAACGCCCTCCAACCCCATGCTGGAAATCGTGGACCTCCGCACCGTGTGCGATCTGGCGCATCAGGCCGGCGCGCTAGTGGTGGTGGATAATGTCTTCGCCACCCCCTTGCTGCAAAAACCCATGGATTTCGGCGCCGATATCGTTGTTTATTCCGCTACCAAGCATTTTGACGGACAGGGCCGCGTGCTGGGCGGCTGCGTGATGGGCTCAAAGAAATGGGTGGATGAGGTCTTGCAACCCTTCATCCGCAATACCGGCCCTTCCATCAGCGCCTTCAATGCCTGGGTCATCCTGAAGGGGTTAGAGACCCTTCATCTGCGCGTACCTGCCATGTGCCGCAGCGCTTCCACCATTGCCGATATGCTGGCGGAACGGGCCGAGGTTGCGCGCGTGCTCTATCCCTTCAGGGCGGATCATCCGCAGCAAAAGCTGGCCATGGCGCAAATGTCGGCTGGCGGCACCTTGGTGAGTTTTGACATCAAGGGCGGCAAGGAAGCCTGTTTCCGCTTCATGGATGCGCTGAAGCTGATTGATATCGCCAATAACCTGGGCGATGCGAAATCCATGGCCACCCACCCCGCCACCACCACCCATATGCGGGTGGGTGCTGAGGAACGCGCCAAGCTTGGCATTACCGATGGCACGGTGCGGCTTTCCGTGGGGCTTGAGGATGTGGCCGACCTGATTGACGATTTGGCCGAAGCATTGGATGCTGCGGCTTCATGAGGGCAAGCTCATAAAAAACTTTACAAAAAGCCCGATTGCTGTGCTGAATTGGCGGCGAGGAAGGCAAAAATGACTAAAGGTGATTCATTCATCGCGACGACGCGGGGGATAAGGGTGGCGGTGCGCGCCTTTTATCTGGCTGAGCAATCCATGCCTGAGAGTGCTCAATTCGTCTGGGCCTATCAAGTGGAAATCGCCAATCTGGGCCCGGAGACGGTGCAGCTTATCCGCCGCACCTGGCAGATCATGGATGGCACCGGGCGCACACAACAGGTGCAAGGGGCGGGCGTGGTTGGCGAACAGCCCATCCTGGAACCGGGCGGGCGGTTTGAATATACCTCTGGCACGCCTTTAGGCACACCATCGGGCTTCATGCGCGGCGCCTATCATATGGTGGTGCGCGAAACGGGTGAGGCGTTTGATGTCGCCATTCCCGATTTCAGCCTGGACAGCCCGCATTTGCCTTCGGCGCGGTTGCATTAAGGAAAAGGTGCGGCGCAGCGGCCCAGGCTGCGTCTTTAGCCCGGCTCACCATCTGCCCGTCGCGGCGTTTGGCCGGCCTTGGTCGGATGAGATATCGGGAAAACCTCCCGCATGTAAGCACTGAACATGTCGCAGAACGCCACCGCATAGCGCGGCAAAGGTCTGCGCCTGTCCCAATAGATCGCCGCGCGCTCACGTAGCGGATCGCCCTGATAAGTGAGCGCGGCAACCTGCAGTTGGTATCGGTCGGTTCGCAGGGGCGACGGAATAATGGCGACCCCATACCCACTCTCTGCCATGGCAAGTAGCGTATGCGGCGTGCGGCTTTCATAGGCGATGTTCGGCTGAATGCCAGCAAGGCGGCAGGCGGCGTCCAAATTCCGGCGGAAGATGTACTCGGTGCCGAGTACGAGCAATGGGTGCGCGGCAAGTTCGCTAATCTCGATACTGCCGTCTGCATTGGGCCTGAAGCCTGGGCTGAAGGCAGCCAGGATTTCGATCGATTCAAGCGGATGGCAGGCGAAGCGTGCATCGTCGGGCGGCGCGGCCCCCATCAGGTTTTGCCCCAGGTGGATTTCGCCGCTTTCAAGCTGCGCGGCGGTTACCGCCCATCCCATCACCTCGGTCAGCTTCACCTGTACCTTCGGATATCTTTCCTTGTAGCGCAGCAAGAAAGCCGAAAGCGCGCCCTCGATCATCTGTGGTGATGACGCAACCTTCAGCACGCCCGCATCCCCATCCTGGAGCTGTCGCGCATGCTCCCTGATCGCTGCGGCGCTGTTCAGGAGTACCCGGCAATCTGTCAGCAGTTGCTCGCCTTCCCCCGTCAGCAGCAGGCGGCGACCGACGCGGTCAAACAGCCTTATGCCAAGTTCCTGCTCAAGGTCTCCGATTTGTCGGGATAGTGCCGGCTGCGCGATGTGCAGATGTTCCGCCGCACGGGAAACTGTACCCAGATCCGCGATGGTAACGAAGGTCCTGGCATGGCGCAGAACCATCCCTGCTCTTTATGCCGTATCGGCATTGACTGCCGGAAAAAAAAGTCTGTAATGATCCCCAAGACCCGTTGATCGCCATACCACCCATAGAGAGCGAAACGCCGCCGCCGCTGGAGGGCCAAATGATCTCATCTTCGACATTCTCCGCCACCGATGGCGCTGCCTACGAACAGCAAATGGGCCGCTGGAGCCGACGGCTGGCAGAGCCTTTTCTCGATTTTGCAGAGCTTGACGATGGCGGACAAATTCTTGATCTTGGGTGTGGCACCGGTAGCCTGACGCTTGCCCTTGCAGGCCGGCTGTCCACCAGCCGGATTGTCGGACTGGATGCTTCAGGCGCTTATATTGATCACGCGCAGCGATACATCAGCGACCCGCGCATCGAATTCCACGTGGGCGATGCCTGCGCCATGCCCTTCCCCGACGCCAGTTTTGACCATGTGCTTTCCATGTTGGTTCTCCCCTTCGTGCCAAACACGGCCGATGCGCTGGCAGAGATACGTCGCGTCGCGCGGCCTGGTGCCGTGGTCGCTGCCGCTTCGTGGGATGCGCGTGGCGGTGTCGTCGCGCAGCGCATATTCGCGGATACGGCCGCGATGCTCGATCCAAAGGCCAATACGCTGCGCGCCCAGAATTTAACAAGGCCCACCACGCGCCCCGGCGATTTAGCTGCTGCCTGGCGCCATGCCGGGTTCCTGAACATTCGTGAAACCATGCTGACGATCCGCATGGAATATGCAGATTTTGATGATTATTGGGGGCCGCTCATCGGTGGTCAGGGGCCGGCAGCCGCGTATGTGGCCACCCTCGACGCGTCCATGATTGCCCAGCTGCGCGAACATGTTCGCCGCGCCTACCTGGACGGCGATCCGGATGGTCCTCGCTCCTATGCGGCGACAGCTTGGGCGGTGAAGGGTCGTGTGCCCGATGTACAATCGCCAAACAGCATTGCCGAGGGTCTTCCATGATGCAGGAACCCAGCGCCGGCGACAGCGCATGGGCGGGCGACCCCGCCCGGCGTGCAGATCAACGAAACCCGCTCAGTCAGCAGAACACCCAATGAATGGCATGACGCGTCGATCAGGCTTGGCCCTTGGTCTTGGCATGGCGAGCGGCGCCTTTCGCGCCGCCATGGCGCAGGATGCGGCCTACCCGACCCGCGCTGTTCGCCTATTGGTCGGCTTTGCACCCGGCGGGCCGCTCGATTTTGTCGCCCGCACCCTGGCTGAGCGGCTCAGCGAACGGCTTGGACAAAATTTTATCGTCGAGAATCGGAGCGGGGCGACAGGCAATATCGCCGCCGAAGCGGTCGCCCGCGCGGCGCCCCCACGGGATGGGCACCTGTTGCTGATGGGCAATGTGCAGAACCTCGCGGTCAATGCCGCGCTGCAGCGCGACTTGCCCTTCGATCCCGCACGCGACCTGCAACCCGTGGCGCAAATCGCGACAGTTCCCTATGTGATCGTCGTGCCCGCTGATCTGTCAGCGGGATCTCTTGCCGAGTTGATCGCTTTGGCGCGGCAACGTCCCGGGACGCTCAATGCCGGTACGCCAGGTGTCGGATCGCTGCAGCATCTTGCGTTAGAATTGCTCAAAACGCGTGCCGGCGGGCTGGATATCACGCATGTCCCGTTCCGCGGCGGGTCAGAGATCGCGCGCGAATTGATGGGTGGTCGGCTGCAAATTGGCATTGATACCCTGGTGAGCTTTGGCCCGGGTATCGAGGCCGGTCACATCCGCCCGCTGGCGACGCTGCACTCGGCGCGCCTTCCGGGCCGCCCTGACTTGCCAATGTTTGCGGAGACGCTTGGGCTGGAGGGGGTGGAGGCAACCGGCTGGATCGGCATCGCCGGGCCATCAGGCATGCCGCAAACGGCCTTGGCACGCCTTGAGGCCGCCGCCGGCTGGGTGATGCGTGAGACAAACCTTCCCGCGCGCCTGGATGCCCAAGGGCTGTTGGCGCGCTTTGCTGGTGCCGAAGTCTTCAGCGCCCTGGTTGCGAGCGAGCGTGAAAAATGGGCGCGCGTTGTTCGCGAAGCTGGAATTACGTTGGGGTGAGTGGGAACCCTCAAAAGTGCCCACTTGGCTTGAAAATGCTTGTTTGTCTGGTCGCATTTTCCGAGTCGCCAAGTGTATCCACTTGGCTTGAAAATGCTCCGGCCCCTCAATTCTCCTTATAACGATACCCAATGCCGTAAAGGGTTTCGATCTGGTCGAAATCCCCATCCGTATGGCGGAATTTGCGGCGGATGCGCTTCACATGGCTGTCAATCGTGCGGTCATCCACATAGATATTCTCGCCGTAAGCGGCATCAATAAGCTGGTCGCGGTTCTTCACCATCCCCGGGCGCAGCGCCAGCGCCTTCACCAGCAGGAATTCCGTGACGGTCAATTGCACCTGTTTGCCCTTCCACAGGCAGGTGTGCTTTGTCTCATCCAGCATCAGATCGCCGCGCCCCAGCACGCCACCGGGCGGCGCGCCTGAACCTTCCGCCCGCGCACCTTCATTCCGCCGCAGCAGGGCGCGGATGCGTTCCAGCAATAGCCGCTGGGAAAAGGGCTTGGTGATGTAGTCATCCGCACCAAGGCGCAGCCCCATCAGCTCATCCACTTCCTCATCCTTGGAGGTAAGGAAGACCACCGGCATATTGCTGCGTTGGCGGAGCCGTTGGAGCAATTCCATGCCATCCATGCGCGGCATTTTGATATCCAGCACCGCCAGATCGGCCGGCTTGGCGAGCAAGCCCTGCAGCGCGCTTTCCCCATCCGTATAGGTGCGCACCTGATAGCCTTCCTGTTCCAAGGTCATGGACACGGAAGTGAGGATATTGCGGTCATCATCCACAAGGGCGATGGTTTGCGGCATTGCTGTGCACCTCTGACGCGGCGGAGACATTCTTTTGCCGCGACAGTGATGATAATGCGAGCCAATTGTGGCATTAGGCAGGCCGGAGAAGGGCGATGGAACAGTATGATGCCATATTGGAAGCGCGGCGGCTGATCCGCGCGGGGCGGGCGGCGAGCCTCGCCACCGGCCAGGCCGGCCAGCCCTTCGCGAGCCTGGTCACGCCGGCCAGCGGGCCGGATCTTTCGCCGCTCATGCTGCTATCCTCGCTGTCCGAACACACACGCCATTTGCAGGCCGATCCGCGCTGCGCCCTGCTGATCACCGGCGCACCGACCGGCCCCAACCCACAAACCGCGCCCCGCGTGACGGTGACCGGCATCGCGGAGCTTGTGCCGGCGGATCAGGTGGCGGCGCTCAAGGCGCGCTGGCTTGCGGTGCACCCTTATGCCGCGCTTTACGCGGATTTTGGCGATTTCGCGCTCTGGCGCGTGACCATTGGCGGCGCCTTGCTGGTGGGGGGCTTTGCCCGGGCGGTAAGGCTCAAGGCCAGCGCGCTGGCGCCCGAGGAATCCGCGGTTGCCGCCGTGGCGGCCGCCGAGGCCGAGATCATCGCCCATGTGAATGAAGACCACCCAGAAGCCGTGGCGGCGATTGCGACCGGGCTGCTTGGGGGCGCCCCCGGCCCCTGGCGGCTGGTGACGGTGGACCCCGATGGCTGCGATATTTCGGATGGCGGGGCATCCCGCCGTCTTGC
>JAPLOJ010000402.1:0-413 GCA_026400795.1 Alphaproteobacteria bacterium | reverse complement strand
CCGGTGGGCGATGCGGATGCCGTGCGTATGGCGCTGATTCGCGCAGCGCGGGAGGGGCGGGCGGCCCTGGCGGGCAAGGCCCAGGCCTAAGCCCGAACCTGCCGCAATTCTGCCGCGACCAGCCCTGATAGAGCGCGCGTAAGCCGCCGGAGCGGCGTTATCTAAGGTTGGTTGGAGGGGTGTCCTTTAAATGAATGTTGCTGCACAAGCTTTGGCCGGTACTGGCGTGACCGGGGCTGAAACCATTCACGCGAATCTCACCCCGCCGGCGCTGATTGCGCAGGCTCTACGCCGCAATGAAGGCCGGCTTTCCGCCGATGGCGCCTTTATTGCCGTGACCGGCACCCATACCGGCCGTTCCGTGCAAGACAAGTTCGTGGTGGAAGACCCCGATGTGCGCGCCGATATCTGGT
>JAPLOJ010000107.1 GCA_026400795.1 Alphaproteobacteria bacterium | reverse complement strand
CGCGCCAGCAAATGCGCCAAAGCCTGGGAATAGATCGGCGGCTGATACAGCGCGGGATCGGGCAACCAATCCGAAGCACCACGCCCCGGCAAATCAGGGCAGAAAACCCGACGCCCCGCAGCGGCGAGTGCTTGCGCCAGCGCATCAAAATCCCGCCCCGACCGCGTCAGCCCATGCACGCAAACCACCGGTGCGCCGGACGCCGGCCCCCATTCCAGCCAACGCAGCGTGAAAAACCCCGCGGGCGAAAGCCAGCGCAGCGCGCCAGGTCGTGCCTCAGCGGGGATCGGCGTCACAAGATGCCCTTTTCCCTAAGTGCCGCGATGTCAGACGCGCTCATTTTCAGCACGGAAGCCAGCACATCTTCCGTGTGTTCGCCAAGCACGGGCGGCGGGCTGCGATAGCTGGGCGGAGTCGCGGAAAGCTTTACGGGATTGGCGATGACCTTCACCGTCTCTCCACTGCCATGCGCCATTTCCACGACCATTTCGCGCGCCTGCACATGCGGATCGGCGAAAACCTGTTCCAGCGTATTGATGGGGCCGCACCCGATTTTGAGCGCTTCCAGCGCATCAATCCATTCCGCCGTGGTTTTGGATTTCATCACGGGGGTCAGTGTATCCGTCACCAATTGGCGATTTTGTACGCGGATCGGGTTGGTGGCGAAGCGCGGGTCGGCCAGCAGCGCTTCCTGGCCGAAGGCCTTGCAGAAGCGTTCAAAAGTCGGGTCATTGCCAACCGCCAGGATAAGGTAGCCATCCTTGGTCGGGAATTCCTGATAGGGCGCGATATTCGGGTGCTGATTGCCAAGCCGTGCCGGGTTTTCGCCCGTCGCCAAATAATTCATGCCCTGATTGGCAAGCCAGGCCACATGTGTGTCCAGCATGCCAATATCAATCTGCTGGCCTTGGCCTGTGCTGTTACGATGGTTCACCGCCGCCAGAATACCGATGCAGCCATAAAGCCCCGCGAAAAGATCCGCGACCGGAACGCCAACCTTTTGCGGTGAACCATTGGGCTCACCCGTAAGCGACATGACACCACCCATGGCCTGGATCAGCGCATCATAACCCGGGCGCGGCGCGTAAGGGCCGGTCTGCCCGAAGCCGGTGATGGAACAATAGATCAGCCGCGGATGGGTCTTGGCCAATTGCTCATAGCCCAGGCCGTATTTTGCCAAGGCGCCGACCTTGAAATTCTCAACCAGGATATCGCAATGCTCAAGCAGCCTATGGATGATCGCCTGGCCCTCGGGCTTGGCGATATCCAGTGTCACGGATTTCTTGTTGCGATTGACGCCGACGAAGTAAGCGCTTTCCTTCGTGTTCGGCACGAAGGGCGGCGCGAAGCCGCGCGTATCATCGCCCGCTTCCGGGCGTTCAATCTTGATCACTTCGGCGCCCAAATCACCCAGCATTTGCGTGCAGGTGGGGCCGGCCAGAACGCGGGTTAAGTCAAGAACACGCAGACCAGTTAGGGGACCAATGGGGGAGGTCATTACACTCTTCCTCTCAACAACCTAAGCGACGCCTTCAGGCGCCCTTCTTCACGCTCCGCACCGCTGATGCCAGCGCCGCAACCTGATCCAGCACCTTCTGCGCCGTGCCTGGTTTGGCATGGCCCTCAGCATCCAGATCGGCGGCCAGCACATCAATGAGCGCTGAGGCCACCACAGCGCCATCGGCAATGCGTGCGGCCTCAGCCGCCTGTTCTGGTGTGCGCACGCCAAAGCCAATCGCGATTGGCAGCTTGGTGTGTTTGCGGATGCGCGGAATAGCCTCGGCCAATTCGGCGCCGGTCGCGCTGCGTGTGCCGGTGATGCCGGTGATGGCGACGTAATAGATGAAGCCGGATGTCGCGGCCAAAACCTTGATCATGCGTGCATCATCTGTGGTCGGCGCAATCAGGCGGATCATATCAAGCCCGGCAGCGCGCGCCTGGGGTTCGATCTCATCCGCTTCTTCCGGCGGCACATCCACAATAATCAGGCCATCCACGCCCGCCGCAGCCGCGTCCGCGCAGAAATTCGCGCCATAGGATAGGATGGGGTTGTAATAGCCCATCAGGATGATCGGCGTTGCCGCATCTCCGGCGCGAAACTCACGCACCATTTGCAGCGTGCCGGCAAGCGTCGCCCCCGCCTTCAGCCCGCGCTGACCGGCGCGCTGAACAGTTGGGCCATCGGCCATGGGGTCCGTGAAGGGGCAGCCTATTTCGATCAGGTCAGCACCAGCACCGGGAAAGCCACGCAGGATTTCCATGGCGGTCGCGCGATCCGGATCGAAAGCTTCCAGAAACGGTATCAAGGCGCCGCGCCCTTCGGCGCGAAGGGCCGCAAAGCGCGCGGCGATACGGGGAATTCCTGTCATGACACTCACATCGAAACGCCAAGGGTGCGCGCCACGGTGAAGATATCCTTATCCCCGCGCCCGCACATATTCATGATGATCAGCTTATCCTTCGGCATGCTGGGCGCTATCTTGATCACATGCGCCAGCGCATGTGCAGGTTCCAAAGCTGGGATAATGCCTTCCATTTTGGAGCATAATTGGAAAGCCGATAGCGCCTCATCATCCGTCGCACTCGTGTACTCAACGCGCTTGATGTCATGCAGCCAGGAGTGTTCGGGGCCCACACCAGGATAATCCAGGCCGGCGCTGATGGAATGCGCTTCCATGATCTGGCCGAATTCATCCTGCAACAGATAGGTACGATTGCCATGCAGCACGCCGGGGCGGCCCTTCGTCAGCGACGCCGCGTGTTCTTCCGTATCCACGCCTTTGCCGGCGGCTTCCACGCCATGCATCGCAACGCTTGCATCATCCAGGAAGGGGTAGAACAGCCCCATGGCATTTGAACCGCCGCCAATCGCCGCCACCAGCAAATCCGGCAGGCGCCCTTCAGCGGCCATCATTTGTTCGCGCGCTTCTGTGCCAATGACGGATTGGAAATCGCGCACCATCATCGGGAAGGGATGCGGGCCGGCGACGGTGCCGATGCAGTAATAGGTATCGTGCACATTGGCGACCCAATCACGCAGCCCTTCATTCATCGCATCCTTCAGCGTCGCAGCGCCGGAGGTCACGGGCACAACCTCTGCCCCCAATAGCTTCATGCGAAACACGTTTGGTTGCTGGCGTTCCACATCGGTGGCACCCATAAACACGGTGCAAGGCAGGTCAAACAAGGCACAAGCAGTCGCGGTGGCAACGCCATGCTGCCCGGCGCCGGTTTCCGCGATGATGCGCGTTTTGCCCATGCGCTTCGCCAGCATGATCTGCCCGAGCACGGCATTGATCTTATGCGCGCCGGTATGGTTCAGCTCATCACGCTTGAAATAGATTTTTGCACCGCCGAGCTTTTGCGTCAGGCGCTCGGCCAACCAAAGCGGGCTAGGCCGACCCACATAATGGGTCAGCAGGCGCCGCCATTCATTCATAAAGGCAGGGTCGTGCTTCGCTTCCTCATAGGCTTTTTCAACCTCAAGGATCAGCGGCATCAGCGTTTCAGCGACGAAACGCCCACCATAAGGGCCGAAGCGTCCACGGGCGTCAGGCCCCTGGCGGAGCGAATTGGGCAGGGGCTTGTTCAAGGCAGTCTCTCGGTTGCGCGTTTGACTGCCTGTTTAGTCCAGAACCCGCCAGGGTCAAACCCGGCGGGCAGGCTGCAGGCTATTCCAGCCGCGCGGCCTCATCAAAGGAAAGCCGAGGGCTGCGGGGGAACAGGCCGGCGGGGTCGCCATAGCCCAGATTGACCAGGAAATTGGACTTCCAGCCGGTGCCGAACAGGAACAGCTCATCCACCTTGGCATTGTCAAAGCCGCTCATGGCGCCGACATCAAGCCCAATGGCGCGCGCCGCCAGCATCAGATAAGCGCCCTGAAGTGAGCCATTCCGAAACGCGGTCTTTTCCGCGAATTCCGGGCTGGAGGTGAACCAGGGCTTCGCATCCGCATGCGGGAAAAGCTGGCCGAGCTTGTCGTAGAAATAGCTGTCGTAGCAGACAATCGCCGTGACCGGCGCGGTCATAGTTTTCTCCGTATTCCCCGCCGAAAGCGCTTCCTTAAGCTTCGCCTTGCCTTCCGACGTGCGCACAAACACGAAGCGCGCGGGTGAGGAATTGGCCGAAGTCGGGCCCCATTTCAGCAGATCGTAAAGCTCATGCAGCTTGGCATCCGGCACGGGCCGGTCCTGCCACTTGTTCTGGGTGCGCGCGGCACGGAAAAGCTGATCAAGCGCCTGATCATCAAGCGGCGCGGCGGTTTCGGACATGGTTTGGCTCCGTCAGGGCAGTGAAAACAGGGGGTCTATAGCGTCAGGCTTCCACCTGCTCCACCGCCACCACTTCCGGCACGTAATGGCGCAGCATGTTTTCCACACCATGCTTCAAGGTGGCGCGGGAAGAAGGGCAGCCGGAACAGGCACCCTGCATGCGCAGCCGCACAATCCCATCCCGGAAACCGCGAAACACGATATCGCCGCCATCGCTGGCAACAGCCGGGCGCACGCGGGTATCCAGCAATTCCTTGATTTGCAGGACGATTTCCTGATCAGCTGGCTCAAAATCCTCAGCATGTTCTTCGGCTGCGGCGCCTTCCAGAATGGGCAGGCCGGCCAAGTAGTGTTCCATGATGGCGCCCAGCACTTGCGGGCGCAGCGTCTGCCAATCTGTGTCAAGCGTCTTGGTCACGGTCACGAAATCCGAGCCAAAAAAGACCCGCGCGACCTCGCCAAGGCCAAACAGCCGCTCGGCCAGCGGGGAGCGGCCTGCGGCTTCCTCGACGCTCGTGAAATCCGCCGTGCCGCGATCGCCCAATACTTCCCGGCCTGGCAGGAATTTCAGCGTGGCGGGATTGGGGGTGGCTTCAGTTTCGATGAACATGGCTTGGCCCTTTGGATAGGAGGCGGTTTCCGGACCTATGTGGTCCTTTTTCTCCTTAAAGGCAACAGGCGGGGCGCAGGTTACGACGCGCCTTTGATGTTGTTCAGCGCTTGCCATTGAACTCGCGCGAACTTGCCCACTTGAGCGGCTTCCAAGCCGTCAGGTAGTTCCAAATGGCTCAAAGCGCGCCAAAATATATGCGATCTGATGGGATCATCACATCGTCTCGATTTGCCTGTCCAGATGGGCGACCAACTCATCCGCCAGTTTCAGCCGATGCGCCAAGGCTTGAAGGTAAGCGAGTTCGGCTGGGCGATCAGCGTCAATTGCGAGCCGCGAAACCAAATAAAGCTCAGCCGCTTGCTCAGGCGTGGTCGCCAGGGCAGCGATTTCCGAAACACTCACTGGCGCGGCCAAGGCGTCAAACACAAAGGCCTTGCTTTCGGGATCAAGTCCGGCTTCGCCGACGCGGGCGAAGATGCGGTCCTGCTCCTCGGCATCAATATGGCCATCGGCCTTGGCAGCGCCGATCATGGCGCGCACCAAAGCGAGTTCAAAGGGCTGGCCATTCGCTGCCGGCGCGGCTGCCGGCAAATAGCGTTGCTCCACCTGCGCTGCCTGCGGCGGCTGCGCGGCCGGTGTCTGCGCCGGGGCCTGCCCCTTCTGCCAGCCCTGGAAGGCCTGGCTCGCGAGTGCGCCGATCATGGCCGCACCACCATGGGTGAGCACGCCACCGAGCCCGCCCTTGCTTTTTTTCTTGCCTCCAACGAGCAGACCGAGCAGCCCCCCCGCAACGCCGGAAGCGGCAAGTCCGCCCAGGCCGCCGGCTCCGCTGAGCGCCTGCCGCGCGGCACCTGCCAGATCCACCTGACCAGCAGGCGGGCTGCCGGCTGGCGCGCCTGATTGGCCCAGGCTTGAGGGTTTTTGGGCATTCATGCCCTGGCCAAGAAAACGTTCGAGAAGGGATTGCGCATTGATCATGTCATTTTAGGTCGTCTCCAGCCAAGCCAAGTGCAAGATCAAGCATGCAAAAAAGTCATTCGACCAAAGCCAGGAAGGCTTTGACTGGAAATCCGCGAGCATGCTCTTGGCGCCGGCGACGCAGCCAGCATCCTCACCGTTCCAGGTTGCGATCTAGGCTGATCTCTTTCGCCCGTGGAACGCCGCGCTTACCGTTGACAGTTTCTTTGGAAAGTCGATACGCGCCGCCGTCGGTATTCGATAGCGGCGACCAGATCAACGGACAATGCTAGCGGCTTCAGCGTAGCTGGTGACATGCGCCATGCCGCACTCGCCCACTACATACCAGCATGGCAGGAGTTTCAGTGTGGCGGAGTTGGGGGGCTGCGATGAGCGTGGCTTGCGCCTTTATGAGGGAGGGGGTTTTCCGGACCCGCGGGTCTTTTTTTGAGAGGCAACAGGCTCAGGTCCCGCAGAAGGTGGCCAGCACGCGTTCTTCGGGCTTGGGCGGGCTAGCGAATGCCGCGTGTTCTGGCTGATCCTCAAAGGGTCGCGCCAAGACTGCCATCAGCGCCTCAAAGGGGCGGAAATCATCGCGGTCCTCGGCGGCGCGGATGGCAGCCTCCACCAAATGGTTGCGCGGGATGAAGGCCGGGTTGCTGGCGCGCATCAGCCGCGCTGGGTCAGCTTCTTGTGCCAACCTTGCGCGCCAACCCTCTGCCCAGGAATCAAGCGCTCCCGGGTCGGTGAATTGCGCGCGGGCTGCCCCCGCATCGCCTGCCGCCGCATTGGCCAAGGCGCGGAAAGTCAGGGTGAAATCAGCGCCCTGTTCCGCCATGCGGCGGAGCAAATCCTCGATCAGCGCGGTATCTTCCGGCATGCGCGCCGCAATGCCGATCTTGCGTGCAAAACCATCGAAATAGGCGGCTTCAAAGGCAGGGGCGAAGGCGCCAAGGGCGGCTTGCGCAAGCTCCAGCGCGGCTTCTTCCTGTTCTGCCAAAAGCGGCAAAAGTGCTTCGGCCAGGCGCGCCAAATTCCACTGCGCCATGCGTGGCTGATTGGCATAGGCATAGCGCCCGCCGTGATCAATCGAACTCAATACCGTCGCGGGATCATAAGCATCCATGAAGGCGCAGGGGCCGTAATCAATCGTCTCGCCGCTGATCGTCATATTGTCGGTATTCATCACGCCATGGATGAAGCCGATATGAAGCCAGGTCGCGATCAGCTTCGCCTGCCGCGCAATCACGCCAGACAGCAGCGCGACATAGGGGTTTTCCGCGCGGGCCGCCGCAGGATCATGCCGCGCAATGGCAAAATCCGCGAGAAGCTTCAGCGCTTCCTGATCTTCCTGCGCGGCGAAATACTGAAAGCTGCCGACACGAATATGGCTTGCCGCCACGCGCGCCAGCACCGCGCCGGGCTGCGGTTTTTCGCGCAGCACCGCCTCACCCGTCATCGCCACCGCCAGCGCGCGCGTGGTCGGCACGCCAAGCGCTGCCATGGCTTCGCTGATGATTGCTTCCCGCAGCATCGGCCCCAGTACGGCGCGGCCATCACCACCACGAGAGTAGGGCGTGCGCCCGCTGCCCTTCAGATGAATATCGCGCCGCTGCCCGTCACGGCCAATCACCTCAACTATTAGCAGCGCGCGACCATCGCCCAATCGCGGACTGAAGCCGCCGAATTGATGGCCGGCATAGGCCATGGCGAGTGGCTCCGCGCCATCCGGCACTAGATTGCCGGCGAAAATCGCGGCACCCTCAGCACCCGCCAGCGCCGCCGCATCAAGCCCCAGCGCTTCGGCAAGCGGTGCGTTGAAAAACACCAGCCGAGGCGCCGCCACGGCAATGGGCGCCTGCCGGATATAAAAACGCGCCGGCAGGCGGGCATAGCTATTGTCGAAGAAAAACCGCGTGCTCATCCCAAGCGCGGCATGGGGTTGGCGATGGGCATGGCCATTTTCGTCTTGCCGAGCGCATTCCAGCCACGATCATATTGCGGGGGCGTGGGCACAGCTTCCGTGCGGCCAAGTTCGGCTGCTGCATGCAAGGGCCAATAGGGGTCGCGCAGCAGCACGCGCGCCAGATAAATCCAATCCGCATGGCCTTCATCCAGAATGGCCTGCGCCTGCTTTGCTTCGGTGATCAGGCCAACCGCGGCGGTGACGATGCCGGCACCTTTTTTCACCTCTGCCGCACCTGGCACCTGATAGCCAGGCCCAAGCGGGATTTGCTGGCGCGGATCATTGCCGCCGGACGACACATCCATGAAATCCACGCCAATCGCCTTGAAGCGGCGCGACAGTTCCACGGTTTCTTCGGTGGTCCAGCCGCCCGCGACCCAATCCGTGTGCGAAACACGCACACCCAGCACGGCATCGGATGGCATGGCGGCGCGCATGGCGGCAGCGATTTCAAGCGGCAGGCGCGCGCGGCCTTCGAAATCTCCGCCCCAACGGTCATTGCGCTTATTGGTCAGCGGGCTCAGGAATTGATGCAGCAAATAGCCATGCGCGGCATGCAATTCGATCAGCCGGTAACCTGCTTTGATGGAGCGCTTAGTGGCGGCGACGAAGGCTTCGATGGACGCAGCAATATCCGCTTCCGTCATGGCGCGCGGCGGGATGAAATCGCCAAAGGCCTCAGCCGAGGGGCCAAGTGTTTCCCAGGAGGGGTCCGCTGGGCCTGGTAGCCAGGCTTGCTTGCGCGATGCCTTGCGCCCAGCATGCGCCAATTGAATGGCGGGCACGGTGCCGAGTGCCGCAAGTGCCGATGCCAATTGCGTGTGGCTCGCCAGATGCGCGTCAGACCAAATGCCGACATCGCCGGGACTGATCCGCCCTTCCGCGGTCACGGCGGTGGCTTCCACCATCACCATGCCAGCGCCCCCGGCAGCGCGTGCGCCCAGATGCACCAAATGCCATTCGGTTGGAATGCCATCATCATGGCAGGAATACTGGCACATGGGCGCCACGCCGATGCGATTAGAGAAAGTGACGCCGCGCAGCGTCAGGGGGGAAAAGAGATCGGTCACGGGCGGGAAGCCTCCGGGTTGGGCAGGGCGGTCCAGGGCGGCAGCCGCCCCAGACGGTTTTCGAATATGGCGAACCATTGCGGCGCGCCAGGGGGGGCGGGCAGCAAAAAGCCGCGTCGATCGGTTGGGAAGCGCGCCATCGTCACCGCATCCTGAATATTGCCGCCAATGGCTTCAATCATGCCGTGGTGGTTGCGGATGACAATATCGCAATGCATGGGCCGAAACCGCCCCTGATCCCCGGCGCGGTCTTGCCAATGGGCCACGGGCCGGCTTGACCGATCGGCGCAAAGCAAATCCCCCGGCGCGGCAACACGATCCCGCACCCGATGCGGGATGAAGGGTGCCTGATGCGGAAATTCCCGCGCATCCGCAATCATGCCATCAATGCTGGTGCCATGCGCGGCAGAGGGCGTGAATTCCCGCGCATCAATCCCGGCTGTCTGCATCACAAAGGAAATGAAGGCGGCGGACCAGGCATCTTGCTGCCATTGCCCTTCATACCCCGCACGAAATAGCGCGCGATTGCGCGTGATGATCTCGCGCCCTTCCGGCACAACCTGCCAATAGGCTTGCAGGCGCGGAAAGCCTGCAGGGTCCGATTCCTGCGCTGGGCCCGGCTGCCGGTCTGAAACCTGCCGCCCCCATTCTTCCCATTCCGCGATGGCGATGCGGAGCATTCTTTCGCGCGCAAGCGGCGGATAGGAAAGCGGCGCCTCCCGTGGTGCCGGCGGCGCCACGGCGCAGGCCGCAAGCAGCACGGTCAGCAGTAATGCCAGATAAAGCCGGACCTTCACCATGCGTGCCTTCAAGCCTTATCCAGCGAAGCGAAAGCTTCCTGCGCGATATTCAGCGCCTTCAGCATGAAGGCAAAGCCGTTGTAAGGCCCGCCCTGGATCAGCCCTTCAATGATGTCACCCCGGCTGGCACCGATATTGAGTGCGGAGAGAATGAATTTGCGCAGCAAAATATCATGATCCAGGGCCGCGAAGGACGCTACGGCACAAAGCGCGCGCAACCGCCGATCAAGCCCCGGCCGGTCCCAGATCTCGCCATAGCAATACTGCACCACCAGCGGGTAAATGCTGCCCGTGGCGGGATTATCCGGCGAAGCATGGCCTTCATGCCGGCGTTCCGCATGCAGCGCGCCTTGCAGGTCTCGGCCGCGTTCCATTAGCACTTCCAACGTATCGCTGCGCGGTGCATCGGCTTCAAGCGTGATGCCTTCCTCGGCAAAGACCGCCAACGCCGTTTCCAGTGCGGTTTCCGATGCCGCGAAGCCGCGATAAATGCCGATCTGGATCAGGATTTCCACAATGGCGCGCGGCGTCAGGCCAAGCTTCAGCGCAGCCGCGACATGGCGGCGAAGCTGCGCCTGGTTTTGCACGGAACAGAGCACGGCAAGCGTCACCGCCATGCGTTCCTGGCGGGACAGGCCGGGGCGGTTCCAGATATTGCCATAGACAAGTTCGGCCATCAGATCGCCAAAGCCAAAGGCGCCATTGGCCAAGGCAGCATCGCCCGCCCCGAAAATCTCAGCGCGCAATGCCCTGCCGCTGCGGTTCAAATCATCGCGTTGTGTCATGGCCTACCCCTTCTGGCGCGGGGCAAGCTAACGCCCCCCATGGATCAGGCAAGCGCCGGGGGCCTTCCCCTTGGCGCCCAGGCGGTCCACATGAGGGCCATGTTACGCCGCGCCCTGCTTGCCGCCCCGCTTTCGCTGCCGCTCCCTGCTCTGGCGCAGCCAAGGGCGGCTGCGCTTTCCGACCGTGACCGACGCGATATCGCGGCTGTCGAGGCCTATTTGAACCGGCTGACCACGTTGCGCGCCCGGTTTCTGCAAATCGCGCAGAATGGCGCTTCCGCGCAGGGCTGGGCCTATATCTCCCGCCCGGGGCGGATGCGGTTTGATTATGACCCGCCGGAACCCCTGCTGCTGGTGGCGGATAGCAACCAATTCCTGCTCTATGACCGGGAATTGAAGGCGCCGACCACGCTGCCCACCAGCGCCACCCCGCTTGGGATGCTGCTGCGCCCGGAAATCCGGCTTTCCGGGGATGTCACCATCAGCCGTA
>JAPLOJ010000428.1 GCA_026400795.1 Alphaproteobacteria bacterium | reverse complement strand
TGGGTAACAAGTAGCTTCAATGTGGTGTGCGTTTTTGGTGTCTGGCTTTTCAGCCTAGCTTGCTTCGCAACGTCTGCTTCAGCTCAGATTAACATTCCCCACCGCTTTGGTTCCTGGACCAACTTTGAGGGCAGGGCTGCGGATGGGAAAAATGTGTGTGGTATGGATACTGGCGGAGAATACTTAAAGGGCTTCACGATCAAACACTTTCAAGATAGCCCCTTTTTCACGTTGCAAGTTTTCAATCCTGTTTGGAACGTTCCTCGGCAAGCTCAGGTAACGGTGGCGATTCGTCTGGGCGGTCAATTTAACTCGGGCAGTTTGGGGGGCACCGCTCATCCTCCACCGCGCCATGGCGGAACTCCTTTTGTTGAAGTGAATATTCCCTACGAGGGCTC
Source organism: Alphaproteobacteria bacterium (assembly GCA_026400795.1). GTDB lineage: Bacteria > Pseudomonadota > Alphaproteobacteria > Acetobacterales > Acetobacteraceae > Neoroseomonas. The sequence continues at coordinate 4,170 of JAPLOJ010000428.1, read as the reverse complement.
CTCCTCATTTTGGCAGGCGTTTAGGTGGGCCAATACAGGGTATCTTGACTTTCTCACTGGCAATGAAGGCTCTTGGTTGATTAACTTGACCGGGAGCAACGCTGCAACACAACAGTATATGCGCTGCGTAGAACGCATGGGATTCAGCCGGCAACCTTTCTCAACCCCACCCACTCAGCGAACCCCTTCTGAAACTTTTCCCTCAGCCACACCGCCTAGAGACGGGGGAAGGAAGTCACCCTTCTGAGTGTTAACTTAAACTTGGGCATGGCTATGGTGGCGGTGCATAGGCGAAAATGCGTTTCTGAGGGTGATCCCCTGCTAATCCCGCTAAACTTCGCCCCCGATCACCCACACCCGCTCGGCACCCCCTGTGCCGCGCACCAGGCAATCGCTTCTTCCGCAGCCTTCTGATCCGCTTCGCGGATCAGTTCCAGAAATGCCTGCTCCGCCGCACCAAGGGCGCGGTTGCGCAAAGTGATGATGCCGGGGTGGATCGAAGCCCAAGGGGCGCGTTGCCAGGGTAGCGCCACAATGTCCCCGTGGCGCAGAGCCTCCATCGCCATGGTCACGCTCACCCCGGCAACGGCATCGCATTGCGGCAGCAGTTTCAGCGTGACTGTCGGGCTTTCATGCACCAGCGCCGGGAAGGCAGGGTGCGGCTGCCCCAGGCGGCGCGCTTCTTCGCGGGCGGCAATATGCGGCGCCTGCACTTCGCGCGGGGCGCGACCAATAAAGGCCAGCGGATAGGACATGATATCCGCCAGGCTCACGCTGCCGCGCTCAGCCAAGGGGTGGCCAGCACGTGCGACGAAAATCGCGGGCTGAGGACGCAGCTTTTCTACCACCAAGGCAGGATCAGCCACGAAGCCACGCAGATCCATCAAACCGATGGGCGCTTCGCGTTCCAGGATTGCGGGGGGCACTTCCGTCCAATTGGCGGAAACCAGCCTGACCCGTGTATTGGGAAACGCGGACAGCATGCGCGCCGCGGCGGTAAGGCAGATTGTCTCGGCCATATAAGCGCCGGCAATCACATCCAAATCATGGGTCTGGGTGCCGCGCGCTTCAGACAAGTGTCGGTCCAGCCTTTCCAGACTGTCCAGAATGGCGCTGCCTTCCGCGATGATGGCGCGGCCCAGATCGGTCGCAATCACGCCGCGCCGGCTGCGTTCAAACAGCTTGCCGCGCAGCCGCGCCTCCAGCCGCGCGAGTGCGCGGGTCATGGCAGGCTGCGCAATGCCCATCACCCGTGCGGCGCGCACCAAGCTGCCGTGATCATCAATTGCCTTGACCAGCCGAAGCTCTCGAACCTCAATCATATACCACCAGTAGAATTTCAGATTGCCAAAAAAGTATTGGACCGCCTTGTCGCAAAGATAGCAATAATTGTGTATTGGTATGCGTTAAAGCGGTGGATCAGCAGCATGATAGAGTTGCTCAACCGGCCCGGGCAGGACATTGGAGGGGCAGCTATGGCCTGGATACCAGGCGGCACCTTCCTGATGGGCTCGGATCGGCATTATCCCGAAGAAAGGCCCAGCCATAATGTGACGGTGGAGGGTTTTTGGATGGACCAGACCGCGGTGACGAACCGGGATTTTGACCGTTTTGTCGCGGCCACTGGCCATAAGACTATTGCCGAACGCCCGCTTGACCCCACGCTTTATCCTGGTGCGCCCGCCGACATGCTGGCGCCCGGCGCGCTGGTTTTCCGCATGACGGATGGCCCGGTTGATACGCGCGATATCCGCCATTGGTGGCATTGGACCAAGGGCGCCTACTGGCGCGCCCCGGAAGGGCCGGGCAGCGATATCACCGGGCGGGAAGATCACCCCGTGGTGCATGTCGGCTTTGAAGACGCCGCCGCTTACGCCGTCTGGGCGGGCAAGGCATTGCCCACGGAAGCGGAATGGGAATTTGCCGCGCGCGGTGGGCTGGAAGATGCTGAATTCGCTTGGGGGCAGGAATTGGCGCCGGGTGGTGTGCATCTGGCCAATACCTGGCAGGGCCCCTTCCCCTGGCGCAATTTTGAGGCCGATGGCTTCACCGGCACCTGCCCGGTGCAGAGCTTCCCGCCCAATGGCTACGGGCTTCATGAGGTGTGCGGCAATGTCTGGGAATGGACCGTGGATTGGTGGGGCGCGCAGCACGCCGCCGATCCGGAAAGCCCCTGCTGCGTTGCAGAAAATCCGCGCGGGCCGGGCATGGAGGCTTCCTTCGATCCCCTTCAGCCCGCCATTCGCATTCCGCGCAAAGTCGTAAAGGGCGGTTCCTTCCTTTGCGCGCCATCCTATTGCAGACGTTACCGGCCCGCCGCGCGTCATGCCCAAATGGTGGATACCGGCATGAGCCATATCGGCTTTCGCTGCATCCGCCGCCCATAGTCGAAACAACAGGAAAACAGATCACATGAGCCAAGATAATCAGCGCCCTTCGCGCCGAAATATGCTTCTGGGCGGGGCCGCAGGGCTTGCCGCTGGCGTTATGGGGGGCGTGCAGATGGCGCAGGCGCAGCAGCCAGCCGCGCCCGCGCGCCCGGCCGCCCCGCAAGGCCGGCCAAACATTCTGGTGATTTTCGGCGATGATATCGGCTGGTCCAATATCTCGGCCTACAACATGGGCATGATGGGCTATCGCACGCCCAATATTGACCGCATCGCCAAAGAAGGCGCGATCTTCACCGATGCCTATGGCGAGAATTCCTGCACCGCCGGCCGTTCCGCCTTCATCACCGGCCAAAGCCCCTTGCGTACGGGCCTTTCCAAGGTGGGCCTGCCCGGTGCGCCGGAAGGCATGCGCGCGGAAGACCCCACCATTGCCGTGCTGCTGAAGGCGATGGGCTACGCCACCGGTCAATTCGGCAAGAACCATCTGGGCGATCGTGATGAGCATTTGCCCACCATGCATGGCTTCGATGAATTCTTCGGCTCGCTCTATCACCTGAACGCGGAAGATGAGCCAGAAAATCCCGATTACCCGCGCAATCCTGAATTCCGCCAGCGCTTCGCCCCGCGTGGCGTTTTGAAGACCTGGGCCAATGCGGATGGCACGCAGCGGATCGAAAATACTGGCCCGCTGACCATGAAGCGCATGGAAACGGTGGATGAGGAATTCCTGGCCGCGTCACTGGATTTTATTGATCGGCAGCACCGTGCCAATAAGCCCTTCTTCACCTGGTTCAATTCCACGCGCATGCATATCTGGACGCGGCTGAAGGCAGAAAGCCAGGGCAAGACCGGGCTTGGCATTTATCCTGATGGCATGGTGGAACATGATGGCCATGTCGGCCAATTGCTGAAGAAGCTTGATGATCTTGGCATTACGCAAAACACCATCGTGATCTACAGCACCGACAACGGCGCCGAAGTGATGACCTGGCCCGATGGTGGCGCCACGCCTTTCCGTGGTGAGAAGGCCACCGCCTGGGAAGGCGGCTTCCGCGTGCCCAGCATGGTCCGTTGGCCCGGCCGCATTCAGCCCGGCCAGGTGCTGAACGATATCTTCTCGCATCAGGATTGGTTGCCGACCTTGCTGGCTGCCGCCGGTGAGCCGCAAATCAAGGAGAAGTTATTGGCGGGCCATCGTGCTGGCCGGCGCGACTATAAGGTGCATTTGGATGGCTATAACCAATTGCCATTGCTGACCGGCACCGGTCCCGGCGCGCGGCGGGAAATGTTCTACTTCACCGATGATGGTGATTTGGCAGCGCTCCGCTATGACAATTGGAAGCTGCATTTCATGATTCAGGAACATCATGGGCTTGAAGTGTGGGAACGGAGTTTCACGCCGCTGCGCTTGCCGATGTTGTTCAATCTGCGCTCAGACCCCTACGAAAGGGCGACAGAGTCCATGAATTATGGTCGCTGGCGGATAGAACGCGCCTATGCGCTGGTACCGGCGCAGGTCTATGTCGGGCGCTTCCTGGAAAGCTTCAAGGATTTCCCGCCGCGGCAACGGCCCGGCAGTTTCAGCCTGGGCGATGCCATGCAGCGGTTGCGGCGCGGTTCGGCGAATTAAGCTGCCGCGAAATACCGCGCCATGGGTTTTTCATGGCGCGGTGCATCCACGTGAATTGGCAGGAAAAGACTGGAGGTTGATAAAATGATTCAGCGCTTCCGGAAGACATTGCCGTGCGGGCATCACAAAGCGACATCTGCGCGCCTTTTG
>JAPLOJ010000154.1 GCA_026400795.1 Alphaproteobacteria bacterium | reverse complement strand
TGGCGTTCCATGCGGAGCGGCAGGGTTTCCATCCCTTGCAGGAACAGGAAGGCATTCATCGGCGACATGGGCGCGCCCAAATCGCGCAGCAGGCAGGTGCGCATGCGAATGATGTACGCAATCGGGCCAAGCGCCTTCACGGCCTGGGTCCAGACCGCGCCGTGATAGGACGGATCGGGCTTGTTCAGCGTAGGGAAGCGATCACCATGCGCTTCCCAATCGAAATTGCCGCCATCCACCACCATGCCGCCAATGCTGTTGCCATGCCCGCCAATCCATTTGGTGGTGGAATGCATGACAATCGCGGCACCATGTTCAAGCGGGCGGCAGATGATCGGCGCCGCCGTATTGTCCATGATCAAGGGAATGCCAAGCTTCCGGCCAATGGCGGCCACTTCCGCAATCGGGAAGACTTGCAGCTTCGGGTTGGGAAGCGTCTCGGCATAATAGGCGCGGGTGCGCGCATCTGTGGCACGCGCAAAACCTTCAGGGTCGGCGGGGTCCACGAAGCGCACTTCAATGCCGAATTGCTTCAGCGTATTGGCGAAAAGATTCCATGTGCCGCCGTAAAGATCGGTGGAGGAGACAATATTGTCCCCCGCTTCGCACAAATTCATCACCGCGAAGGTGGTCGCTGCCTGGCCGGAACCCACCGCCAGCCCCGCGACACCGCCCTCCAAAGCCGCGACGCGCTTTTCCAGCACATCCACGGTCGGGTTCATGATGCGTGTATAGATATTGCCAAGCTCGGCCAGCCCAAACAGTCGCGCCGCATGGCCGGTATCCTGAAATTGGAAAGATGTTGTCTGATGGATCGGCACGGCGACCGAACCGGTTGTCGGGTCCGCACGCCAGCCGGCATGCAGCACCAGGGTTTCAGGATTGGTCCAATTCGGTGCCGACATGATATTCTCCCATCCCCGCCGGGCAGGAACCGCGCGGGAAGATATGTTCAGGGCGCGGTTGTCGCCGCGTCAGGCGGAAACCTGCCATGCCAACGCCGGTTGCGAAAGGCTTTTTCCGCAAAAGACAAGGGCTTTGCCCGGCATCTTGGCAGCGCGCGGCGCTACTTTCCCCGAAGCCCCGCGTTGGAGCTATTTTTCGCCCTCACCCCAGGCCCGCCCCAAGCTTTCCCGCCGGCACCGCTCGGCGTAGGTTCCGGCCCATCAGCAGGAGCCCACCCGCATGCCCCCCATCACTCGCCGCACCAGCCTTGCCCTTTTCGCCGCCGGGCTTGCCGCCCCCGCGCTCGCCCAAGCGCCTGCCTTCCCCAGCCGGCCGATCCGGATTTTCGTTCCCTTCGCCGCCGGCGGCACCACGGACATCCTGGCCCGTGCCCTCGGCGAAAGGCTGTCCGTCACGCTTGGCCAACCGGTCGTGATTGACAATCGCGGCGGCGCCGGCGGCACCGTGGCGGGCGAGGCCTTTGCGCGGTCTGAGCCCGATGGCCATTCGCTGCTGGTCGCGACTGCTTCGCTGATTTGCATCAACAAGGCGCTCTATCCGCGCCTGGCCTTTGATCCGGATACGGATTTCCTGCCCATGGCCATGCTGGCGCAGCAGCCGAACGTGCTGGTGGTCAATCCGCGCGCCCTGCCCTTCACTGACCTGCCGGCGCTGATCGCCCATATCCGCGCCAGGCCCGGGCAGGTGGCCTTTGGTTCTTCCGGCACCGGGTCACAGCTGCATCTGACCGGTGAGATGTTCCGCGCCGCCATTGGCGCGGAGATGACCCATGTCCCTTATCGCGGCAGCGCCCCGGCCATGACCGATCTGGTCGCGGGCAATGTGCCGATGATGTTTGATGGGCTTGGCACGGCGCTGCCGCAAATCCGTGGTGGTGCCATCCGGGCGCTGGGGGTTGCCTCGGCCGCGCCCAATGCTGCTTTGCCGGGGGTGCCGCCCATTGCCAGCGTGCTGCCTGGCTTTCTTTCCGTGAATTGGACCGGGCTTTTCGCGCTGCGCGGCACGCCGGATGCGGTGCTGGCACGGATCGAGGCTGAGACCGCCAAAGCCCTCGCCAGCCCCGAAATGGCGCGGCTTTTCACGGAACGCGCCTTTGACCCCATGCCCATCCCGCGCGCTGAATTGCCTGGCTTTGTCGCCGGCGAAAGCCAGCGCTGGCGCGATGCCGTGCGCCAATCCGGCGCCAAGGCGGAATAGGCCAAAGCCCGCTGCATGGGCCGGCTTGCCCCAGCTGTAGCGCTGCTATTCGCGCTCGCGTTACTGACCGGGCTCAGCCAGTTTCATCGCAGCGCGCTTGGCGTGATTGCGCCGGAATTGAGTGCCGATCTGGCGCTTTCACCGGCCATGCTGGGCGCGGCCAATGGCATGTTCTTCGGCGCGCTTTTGATCATGCAGCTTCCCGTCGGCATTGCGCTGGATCGGTTGGGCCCGCGGCTGGTGGTGGCAGCGCTAAGCGCCATCGCTGTGCTTGGCCTGGTGCTGCAAGGCCTTGCCACGGATGGCACCACACTGCTTGTCGCACGTGCGCTGATTGGCATTGGCTGCGCCGCTTCCTTCATGTCCGCGGTGGTGCTCTGCGCGCGTTGGTATGGCGGGGGAGAGATGACCCTCGTGCTCTCGCGAGTTTTTGCCCTCTCGCAGATGGGGATTTTGCTGGCGGGCGCACCGCTTGCCTGGTTGGCCGGCTGGCTTGGCTGGCGCGCGGCCTTTTTGGTTTCCGCCCTGCTGACGGGGCTTGCCGCGCTAGCCTGGTGGCGACTGGTGCAGAATGATCCGCCGGATAAGCCCGCGCCCGCACGCAAGCCAGAAAGCCTGATGGAAGCCTTGCGCGGCCAGTTTTCCATCTGGCGCCTGCCCGGCCTTTCGCGGGTGCTGGCCTTGCATCTGGTCGCCTATGCCGCCGCCGCCACGGTGATCGGGCTTTGGGCCGGACCTTATTTCGCCGATGTGCATGGCTTGGGCGCGAATGAACGCGGGTTGGCGCTGGCCGCGATGGGCCTTGCCATGCCGATTGGGCTTTTGCTGGTGGGTCCGCTGGAGCGGCGCTTCTTCCCCCGAAGCGCCATGATCAGCGCGGGCGCAGCACTTTCCGCTGCCATGCTGGTGATCCTCGCGGTCTGGCCGACACCACCCCTGCCCATGGCGCTTGGCTTGCTGGTGGGGCTGGTGCTGTTTTCCAGCTATCCGGTGCTGCTGGTGACAGAAGCGCGCATGCTTTTCCCGGACCATCTGGTCGGGCGCGGCGCGAGTACCGTGAATATGGCGCAGGTTCTGGGGTCTTCCCTGCTGCCTTTATTGGTGGGCTTGGTGATCGGTTTCTTCCCCACGGAGGAAGCCGCACGGCCCGAGGCCGCCTATCGCGCCGGTTTCGCTTTGCTGGCAGGCAGCCTGCTACTGGGACTTGCGGGCTGGCTTTTGCTGCCGCGCGCCAAAGCATGATGACGCGGCCGGATTTCAGCCTGGAAGCGGCGCTTGGTGGCCGTGTCGCCGGGGTGGATGAGGCGGGGCGCGGCCCCCTCGCCGGGCCGGTCTTGGCCGCTGCCCTGGTGTTTCTGGCCCCACCGCCAGACAGCCTTGCAGCGCTGTTGCAGGATTCCAAAAAGCTCAAGGAAGCGGCGCGGGATGCCGCCTTTTTGGCGCTGCGTGAAGCCGAGGCACAGGGGCTGGTTGAAATCGGTGTCGGCGCGGCCTCAGCCACTGAAATCGGGCGGGTCAATATCCTGCGTGCCACGCATCTTGCCATGCGCCGCGCGGTGGCGAAGCTGCCCCGCACCCCGGATCACGCGCTGGTGGATGGCAATCAGCCGCCGCCCTTGGCCTGCCCGGTGCGCTGCGTGGTGGGTGGGGATGGGCTCAGCTTTTCCATCGCTGGCGCCTCCATCATTGCCAAGGTGCTGCGTGATCGGGCCATGCGGCTTCTTGATCCGCGCTGGCCCGCTTACGGCTTTGCGCGCCATGCCGGCTACCCAACAGCCGCGCATCGGGAAGCGCTGGCAAGGCTCGGCCCCTCCCCCCATCCTCGGCGTGGTTTTGGCCCGGTTGACCAGGCCGTTTTGAAACTGACTTGACCGGGCGACTCGGGCGCGCGATTCTTGCCGGAATCATAAGGGATTTCACGGTGGGAACGCAGCTAGAGCTGCTCTTGGACCAGGTTCTGGTCGGGGATTCAATTGCCATGCTGCGCCGCCTGCCGCCGGCGAGTGTGCATGCGATTTTTGCTGACCCGCCCTATAATCTTCAGCTGAAGGGCGAATTGCGACGGCCCGATGAAAGCATTGTGGATGGCGTGGATGATGCCTGGGATCGCTTCCCCGATCTGGCCACCTATGACGCCTTCACCCGCGCCTGGCTGACCGAATGCCGGCGCGTTTTGCGCAAGGA
>JAPLOJ010000149.1 GCA_026400795.1 Alphaproteobacteria bacterium | reverse complement strand
TGGTGCTGACTGCGCATATGGCCGGCCCCACGCAGGACAGCAATATCGCGCGTCTGCGCAATGCTTTTGACAATGTGCAGCGCGTGGCGCGGGGTGAGGCGCCACTTTGGGTCATTCCGGAATTGAACGAATAGGAAAGCCGATCATGTCATCCGAAACCATTACGCGCGCGATTGAAAAACTGGTCGGCGTCCATAAGGGCGGCGCGCCCATCGCCAATCTGGGCGATGCCGCACCAGGCAATGAGGCAGATATCTTCGCCATTCAACGCGGTGTGCTGAAGGCGCTGGATGGCGCCATTGGCGGTTGGAAATGTGCGACCCCGCCTGGCAAGCCCACTAATTTCGGCATCATGGCCGCGAGTGGCGCGCGCCAATCTGGCGGGCGTTGGGGGGTAGCGAATACCCGCCCCATCGGCCTTGAAACCGAAGTTGCCTTTCGCCTGAAGCGCGATCTGCCACCGCGCGGCAGCGCCTATAGCCGCGAAGAAGTGCTGGACGCGGTGGATGCGGCCTTCCCGCTGCTTGAATTGGTGCAATCACGCTATACGGATCACAAAGTAGTGGCACCCGCTGAAGGCATGGCTGATAACATCGCGCATCTTGGCTATGTGGTGGGCGCCGATGTCGCGGATTGGCGGCGCTGCGATCTGCCCAATCTAGCCGTGCGGCAATCCTATGACGGTGCGGTGCAGGTGGACCAGAAGGGCGGCAATCCCTCCGGCGATCCGGTGCTGCCTTTGGTTTGGCTCGCCAATCATCTGCACGGGCTTGGCGAGCATTTGCGCGCCGGTCAGGTGGTGACGACCGGTACCTATACCGGCTGCATCTTTGTTCCGCCCGGCCAGCGCGTGCAGGCCGGGTTTGCAGATTTTGGTGAGATTTCTTTCGATCTCACCTGACAAGTTCTACAATCCAAGCTTGCCGGCCACACCCAATTCGCCGGCAAGCTTGGTCAATACCTCAATCGTCCTGTCTTCGATCTCAATGCCATTGGCGCGGCGATCAGCCTCACGCATCGCTTCAAGCTCTCCGGGGTAGAAAACGCCCTGGCTGCCTTCGGCGGGCGGCGTATCCTTCAGATAGCGCGCAAAATCCGCGACTTCCTGTTTGAATTGCGCGAGCGGACGGAAGGCATCCACCTTGAACACCGCCATGAAGCAGCCGTCATTATGCCTACCCGTGGGTTCCACGCCAAAGCCAAGCCCCGTCAGCAAGCCACAGAGGATTTCCACCATCGCCGCCAGGCCAAAACCCTTATAGCCTTCGGTGCCACCCAACGGCAGCAGCGCGCCGCCCTTCTTCAATTGCGAAGGATCACGCGTGGGCTTGCCATCTGCGCCAATCACCCAACCATCCGGCACTTCCTGCCCGCGCGCTTGCGCCAGAAACACCTTGCCGGCTGCGGCGGCTGAGGTTGCCATATCCAGCACAAAAGGCCCGGCCAAATCCGAAGGCACTGCAATGGAAATCGGGTTGGTGCCAAGCCGTGCTTCTCGCCCACCAAATGGTGCCACCGCCTTGGGTGAACGCCCAGAATCCGCCGTGCAAATGCCGATCATGCCGGCTTCAGCGGCCATCAGCGGATAGCTCGCCAACCGGCCAATATGCCCCTGCCGAAACACAGTCGCGGCGGCAACATTGGATGTCTGCGCTTTTTCGATGGTGTAGCGCATAGCCTTTTCATTGGCGACGTAACCAAAGCCCCAATGCCCATCAATCACCGATGTGGTCGCAGATTCCTGCACAATCTTCCACGGCGCACCGGGCACGATATGCCCAACCTTGATCCTTTCGATATAGCCCGGGATCATGATGATCCCATGCGAATCATGGCCCACCAGATTGGCGCTGGTGCAATGCCGCGCGACGGTTTCCGCCTCATCCGCTGGCGCGCCGGCAGCGATCAGAAGTGTGCGGCCAATTTCCTTGACGCGGTCGGCACTGAGTTTCGGCATGGTATCCCCCTTTTCAATCCTGCAACATCAATCCGGCTTGATCCCGCTGGCGCGCACAACCTCGCCCCAGCGAGCCCAATCTTCCTGGATCACCTTGGCATAATGTTCGCGCGTGCCGCCAACGGGTGTCGCGCCAAAGCTGCGCACGCGTTCCGCGACATCGGGCTGGCGCAGAATGGCGTCCAGTTCTTGCGAAAGCCGGTCCAGAATGGGTTCAGGCACGCCGCGCGGCGCCATGATGCCGCCCCAGAAAGTCACGTCATAGCCCGGCACGGTTTCCGCGAAGGTCGGTACATCCGGGTAGGTCGGCGAACGTTCCGCGCTGGTGATCGCAATCGGGCGAATGGTGCCCGCTTCAATCAAAGCGCGTGTCGCGAAAAGCGAATCACTCGCCAATTCCACATCGCCGCGTACCAGCGCCGTGAGGGAAGGGTGGTTGCCATTATAGGGCACCATCGTCAGTTCTATACCCACTTGCTGCATCAACATCACCAACGACAAGTGATTCACGCCGCCGCTGCCCGGGTGCGATATGGTCAGCCGGCCCTGGCGCTGCTTCGCCATTTCAATCACCTGCGGCAGGGTGCGCGCTGGGAAATCGCTACGCGACACCAGCAGCAAAGGCGAGGATTGCGCCATGGAAACGGCGGAAAATGCCTGCGTTGGATCAAGCCCTGTGGACCGGTTCACCAAAAGCGTAATCAGCGTGGAAGAAGACGCGAAAAGATAGGTATAGCCATCCGCCGGCTGACGCGCGACATGTTCCGCCGCCAGCAAAGTGCCTGCGCCAGGGCGGTTTTCAACGACGAAAGTACTGCCTGGAATACGCTCACCCAGCTTTGCGGCAAGCAAGCGCGCCATGATGTCATTGGCGCCACCTGCGGCGAAGCCCACCACAATGCGCACCTGCCGCGCGGGCCAGGCTTGCGCATGGGCACGGCCCGAAAATGCGCCGATAAGCGCTGGCGCAGCCAGCAAAGCGCCGCGGCGATGAATGCCGGTCATGGCCTTGTCTCCTCCGTCTTGTTTCTTGCCTGAAGGCTAAGCCCGCCCGGACCCGCTCGGCAAGCCTCGGGCAGCAAGGCTTGAAAGCGCCGCCGCTTCGGATCAGGCTGTCGGCACCGAAGCCGAAGGGAATGCGCCATGACCGATCTACCAAAAGCCGATGCCGCAACGCGCGCCTGGTTTGATGCCTGGCTGGATCGCTTCGCTGGTTTTGTGCGTGAGGTGGATTACGCTTCCGCGCGCCCGCTTTTCCATGCGGATGTTCTGGCCTTTGGCACGCATCGCGATGTGATCCCAGGGCTTGCTGCCTGGCAGGCAACACAATGGGATAATGTCTGGCCAAAGACCGAGGATTTTCGTTTCACCCTTTCTGAAACCTATGTGCTGGCATCGGATGATAAATCCATGGTGGTTGTCGTCGCACCCTGGACCAGCACGGGCTTTCACCCGGATGGCACGCGCTTTGAAAGGCCGGGCCGCGCCACCATGATTTTTCATGGCAAGCCTGATGCGTGGCTATGCGTGCATTCCCATATGTCGCTCAATCGCGGTGTGCCGCAATCAAGCCACGCCAATCGTCCAGTCAAAGCGCCCTAAATATGCCGTTTTGGGAAGGGCACTATCCAAAGCCACGTCTCACGGAGTCACCCCATGCGTCGCGCCAGCCTTGCCCTTACGCTGCTTGCCCCCGCTGCGTTTGCGGCGGAAATGCCGGTTCGTGGCGTGACACTTTCCTCCGCCGGCATCGCGCAGATTGAACGCGCCGGCGAAGTCGCGGCGAATGCGCCGGTGGTGTTTCGCGCCCCGCTTGGCGATGTGGATGATCTGCTGCGATCGCTGATGATCCTCGATCCCGCCGGGCGTGTTGAAGGCCTCAGCTTGCCGGGGCGAGATTTGCTGAATGAGGCCTTTCGTGGCCTGCCGCTCCGCCCTGCGGATTTCGAAAACCGCGCAAGTTTGCTGAATGCACTGCGCGGTCAGGAGGCTGAGGCCGCAGGTGCGCGCGGGCGCATTGCCACGGCAACGGAAACCGACGCCGGGCTTACGCTTTCGCTGATCGGGCCGCGCGGTCTGCTCTCTGTCCTGCTGAAACCAGCCGATGAAGTCACGCTGACGGACCCCGCACTTGCTGCCCGTGTCGCGCGCGCGGCGGAAGCGCTCGCGGCGGCGCGCAGCGATGATGAAAGGCGCATCGAAATCCGCCTGAGGTCCGATCGTGCGCGGCAAGTGGCGGTGATCTATATTGCCGGCGCGCCGCTGTGGAAGCCTTCCTATCGGCTGATGGCGCCGCCGCTTGGTGCAACGGGTGGTCAGGCGCGGTTGATGGGCTGGGCCGTGGTGGAAAATGCCTCGGGCATCCATCAGCCGATATTTGAACCCATCACCGTGCCGCGCCCTGAATTGCCGGTGCGCATTGCGGAAGCCATGCGCGTGACACCCGATACTGGCCCTCAGCCCATGGTCGCCGCCGCAGCGCCGATGATGGCACCGCTACCAGCACCCGCACCACGCGCCGCCATGCGTGCGGAAGCCCCACCCGCGCCCGCACCGCTTGCCGTGAATGTCGCGGCGGAAGCCGCTGCTGGGCGCGTTGCCTTCACCCTGGAACAACCCGTCAGCATCCGCAGCGGAGAGACCGCCAACCTACCCTTCCTTGATCTCAACCTGCCCGCAGAACGGCTTTGGTGGGTGCAGGATCTGGCGGCGACGCGCCCCTTGCAGGCGCTGCGCTTCCGCAACACGTCCAACCACGTGCTGCCGGATGGGCTGGTCACGGTTTTTGGCGGGCCGGATGCGCCAAGCTTCCTCGGCGATGCCGAATTGCGCGCGCTGTCACCCGGCGATCAGCGCCTGATCGCCTTCGCGCGTGATCGCGATCTGCGCCTGACCAGCCAAAGCAGCAACCGG
>JAPLOJ010000387.1 GCA_026400795.1 Alphaproteobacteria bacterium | reverse complement strand
TATGATCCCTTCACCATTGACCTCGGGCGACGCGTGATCCCGCCCATGTGGATGGAAGGCGGGACGCCCGCCAATATCCTCGGCACGGATCAATTGGGGCGGGATTACCTTTCGCGGCTGATCTATGGCGCGCGGGTTTCCATGATCATTGGGGTCGCGACTGTCATCACCTCAGGCATTATCGGCACGTTTTTGGGCGTCATGGGCGGTTTCTATGGCGGGCGCGTTGATGATGCGGTCATGTTTGCCATCACGGCGCGGCTTTCCATTCCCGTGGTGCTGGTGGCCTTGGCTGTGGCGGGATTTTCGGGGGGCGCCAGCTTCACAATGGTGATTTTGGTGCTCGGGCTATTGCTCTGGGATCGTTTTGCCGTGGTGGCGCGGTCAACAACCATGCAAATCCGCAATCTGGATTATGTGGCGGCGGCGCGTTGCGCGGGTTGTTCGCCCATGACCGTTTTGCTCAAGGAAGTGCTGCCCAATATCGCGACGCATCTGGCCGTGGTCGCAACGCTTGAAATGGCGCTCGCCATTCTGCTGGAAGCGGCGCTTTCCTTCCTGGGCCTTGGCGTGCCGCCGCCCTTGCCTTCCTGGGGGCTGATGATCTCGGAAGCCAAGGAATACATGTTCTTCAGCCCCTGGATCATCATGATCCCCGGCATTGCGCTGTTCATCCTTGTGCTTGGCGTCAATCTTCTGGGTGATGCCTTGCGCGACATGCTGGGCACGGATCTGTCACGATGAGCGCGCTGCTGGACATCGAAGATCTACGCGTGACCTTCGGCGGCACCGCGGCAGTGCGCGGTATTTCACTGACGGTGGAGAAGGGCAAGACCCATTGCCTGGTGGGTGAAAGCGGGTGCGGCAAATCAGTGACATCACTTGCGGTGATGGGGCTGCTCGCCAAGGGCGGCAAGCGCGAAGCGGCGCGGCTTTCCTTCGCCGGTGATGATATTCGCGATTACAACGAAAAACAGATGTCCCGCCTGCGCGGTGATCGCATGGCGATGATTTTCCAGGAACCCATGACCAGCCTGAACCCAGCCTATACAGTGGGTTCGCAAATGACCGAGGTTTTGCGCCGCCATCGCGGCACGCCGCGTGCGCAGGCGGTGGACCGCGCGGTGGAATTGCTGACGCGCGTTGGCATCACGGCACCCGGCCTCAGGCTTGGACAATTTCCGCATCAGCTTTCAGGGGGCTTACGTCAGCGCGTCATGATCGCCATGGCGCTGATGTGCGATCCGGAATTGCTGATTGCCGATGAACCGACCACCGCGCTTGATGTGACAGTGCAGGCGCAAATCCTGCGCTTGCTGGCGGAACTACAAAAGGATCTCGGCCTCGGCATTCTGTTGATCACGCATGATCTTGGCATTGTGGCCCGCGTCGCGGACCGCGTTTCCGTCATGTATGCCGGCGAAGTTGTCGAAAGCGCGCCAACGGCCGAGTTGTTTCGCGCGCCCCGCCACCCCTATACGCGCGGCCTGCTTTCCTGCGTGCCGGTGCCGGGCAAGGTGAAGCGCGGTGAACCACTGGGCTCCATCCCCGGTGTGGTGCCGCGCATCCCACCAGGATTTACTGGCTGCGCCTTTCGGGACCGGTGCAGCTTTGCCGAAGCCGCCTGCGCTGGCCCGCTGCCGCGCCGTGATGTTGGCCCCGCGCACGAGGCGCTCTGCATCCTGCCGGAAGGGGTGCCCGCATGAGCACGCCGGCCATTGAAGTGCGCGGCCTGAGGCGTGAATTCCGCGCGAGCCAGGGGTTATTTGCCGCGCCGCGACGCGTGGTGGCCGTGGATGATGTGAGCTTTTCCGTCCCTGCCGGCAGCGTGCTTGGCGTGGTGGGCGAAAGCGGCTGCGGCAAGACCACCCTGGCGCGCATGATCCTTGGCCTGATGGAACCAAGCGCTGGTGAGGTTTTGGTGGATGGCAAGCGCCTTGACGGCATGGATCGCCGCGCGCGCGCCAGGCTGATCCAGCCGGTTTTCCAGGACCCGTTTTCATCGCTCAATCCGCGCCGGCGTGTCAGCGATATCATCGCCATGCCGCTGGTGGCGCAAGGCAATGTGACGACTTCGGAAGTTAATCGCCGCGTTGCTGAGAGCCTGGAACGGGTGGGGCTTTCGACCGAACAGGGCACGCGTTTCCCATCGCAATTATCGGGCGG
>JAPLOJ010000102.1 GCA_026400795.1 Alphaproteobacteria bacterium | reverse complement strand
TTCGCGAAATAGCCAACCATTTCAGGCGTTGCGAATTCCCGCAGGCCCTTCAGGTCGCGGCGGGACCAGGCGGCATTCACCTCGATCAGGCTTTGTTCAAACGCCTGATAATCCTGCGGCGTCACTTGGACATCGCGCGCGGGCGCGCCATAGGCGCCACCTGCGACCTGGGCAGCGGCACCGCCCATGGGCACGGGTTCCATCTGGCGCGCATAACCGGAAGCACCGGCCATGGCAGGCGCGGCCTGGCGGCGGCGGAACAGGCGGAAGGCCAGATAGATCAGGCCGCCAATCAGCGCCACTTGCAGCAGCATGCCAAACATGGCGCCCAGGCCGCCGATACCACCCAAAAGCCCACCGCCAAAGAGCATGCCGACTAGGCCGCCCATCAGCAAACCACCAGCCAGCGCGCCCATGAAGGAACGCTGCGGCTGCGCTTGCGGCGGCATGCCGGGACGCGCGGCGCCGCCGGCCTGTTGTGGGCCAGAAGGCTGCGTTGCCGTCCGTTCCATGGGCCGCGCGGAATTGGGCGCGGTCTGGGTCGGCGGTGGCGCGGAATAGGTCCGGCTGCCGCGGCTGCCGGAAGATGAATTGCCACCCGGCTTGGCATCAGCCAGGACGGGCACCAAAACCATGGCAAGGGCCGCGAAAGCGGTAACAATAAGACCAGGGCGACGCATTGGATTCGGGACCTCTCCAAGATGAACAGTTCTTAATATAGGGATTTCTACGCCAAAGCGAAGGGGTAAATCGCGTCAGGTGAGATTGAAGCTTTGCCGCCGCCGGGCCAAAAGGGGCGGTCAAGGGCGCTGTCGCTCAATTTTATACTTCTCGCTAGTAGGTTTCTGCTACAATTAACAGGTATATGTCCAATCCGCACACCTCCGCCGCCAATCTTCAGTCAAGCCAGACCTCGTTGCAGGACGCCCTTCGGCGGGCCCTGCGCGATGAAGGTGGCCGGGCGGCTGTGCGGGTATCACCCGGTACGCAACCCGAAGCGCAGCGGCTGGTGTTTGCCCTGTTGCGCGAAGCCGTCGATGTCAAAGGCGGTTCATTGCTTGAAATCACGCCGGATGATTGGCTGCTGACTGAGCTACCAAGCTTTGAGGCCGGCAAACTCCAGGTCCTGCTTGGAAAAATCCTTGGCGATACGGCAGTCCAATTGCTGCCCCTGCCGGCATCCAGATCCATTCTGGCGGGGCTGTTGAACGCCGCCCGCCCGCCGCAATTTCTGGAAGTTCCGGTGGCCGAGCTGGTTTCCCCGCTTGGCCTGCACGCAAGGTTGGATAGGCTGAATTTGTCGCAAGTCTATCGCCGGCAAAGCATTGTTGGCATTACCGGCGCGGCGCTGCCACGGTTGGTCTTCCAGCGCCTTGGCTTGGACAAAGCAGCGCTCCAGCAGCACCTTGGCAGTATTGCCCAGGATCGGGCGCTGCTGCGCCATGCGCAATCACTATTGCAGAAACGCGTCCTGGAAGCGCTTGGCGATGAGGGCACCCGCAAATCCCTGCTGGGGGGCGGACCAATAGCCCCGCTATTGTTGGAATTGTCCCCCGATCTCTTGCCGTACGCGCCCACGGAAGCCGACGAAGCACCGCAACCCGCCGCCGCCCCTGCCCTTTACGCCACACTTCCCCTGCATGAAGCCATTTCCATCAGCAACCTCAACACCAGGCGCGAGGCCTTGCGGCAAGATGCCTGGGGCATTGCCATATCGGGGCTTTCGGCATCAGCGCTTAGCCTGGTGGAAACAGAAGCCATACCGGCGGATTGGCTGATCCTGCATTGGTCACCGGCGCTGGAAGATACGCAATCGGTCAAGGCGCTGCGCCGCCTTGATCGGGCGCGTCTTATTCTGGATGGCTGCGATGGTGAAGCAGCGCTTTCTTGGGGCCTCAGCCAGGGCATTCACCTTTATGGCGGCCCATGGATTGAAGAAATCATCACCGCAGGCCGCATGGAATATTGCAGCGAAGCCGCGCGCTGCCTGCGTTCGGAATGTCGCGCCCGCGGGCTTGCTACTGCCCCTTCTGATAGGCTCGGCTGCCACAACCCCCTTTTGCTGGAAGCCGTATTGCCCGAGGGTCGTTCATGAGTGCTGCCGCCCAGAAAGGCGCCGCTTTGCCGGTTGAAGCGCTTGGGGCCGTGGCGCTTTCCAACGCCATTCGCGATGCCGTCGCGCTGGGCGAGGAGCGTCTGGTTCTCATACTGCGATTTTCCGCCCTGCCCCGTGCCCGGCGCTTCGGCACCAGAGCAGAATTATTGCGTGAAGCCTGGGAACCCTTGAACAGCACTGCCCGGGTCAGAAGCTTCAAACTGCCCGGCGGTGATCTGGTTGCCATCGGTCTGCCCAATGCGAGTGACGCTTTGGAGCATGAGCGGAAAATCCTGTTTTCCATGCTGGAGCCTGAGGAAGCGGAGAAAGCCGTCCATATGCTCCGCCTGCCGCAACAGGCAGCGGCGGTTATGGCGGCTGTCGAAGACAGCCTAGGCATGGTGGCAGCAATGCGGGCCATGACGCTGGAGGAACCCGAAAACCGCATGGTTGACGCTGCGGCCCTGGCTTCGGCGGAGCGCGGCTTGATCACGGCTGATCTCAGTATCTTTTTCCGCAGGCAGAAGGTTTGCTGGCTTGAGCCTGGTGGGCAGAACACCAAGCTGTTCTGGGAAGATCGCCGGGCCGAGCTTTCGGAAATATGTGAAAGGCTTCTGCCGGGCTGTGATATCTCGCTGACGCCAGCCTTTGCGCAAAGGCTGATGCAGTCCATTGATCGAAGGCAATTAAGCGATATCGCCCGACCCGCGGAATTGCGCGACATGCGCACCCTTGCGCTGCCGCTCCGCGTGGAAAGTATTTTCTCGGCGGAATTCCTGCGCCTTGATTCCATCATCCCGCAAAGCCAGCGGCAAAAGCTGATCCTTGGGCTTGATGCGGAAGATGTACTGGCCGCGCCTGATCTGTTCCTGCTGGCGCGCCATTTCGCAAAGGCGCGGGGCTATCGGCTGATGCTTGAAGCGGCCTCACCCTTTGCCGCAACGGTGGTGTCCAGCCTCCGCGGCGGCTTTGATTTTCTGCGCCTCAAATGGTCTGAGGAATTTCCCGGCGCCGATAGCGCTGCAACCGCGGAGCTTAGCAAAAAGCTCGCCCAGGCGGCCGAACATGTGGTGCTGGCAGGTGCGGATCGCCCTGCTGCCATTGCCTGGGGCTGGGAAGCGGGCATTCGCATGTTCCAGGGCCGCCTGATCGAAAGCCAACGCCCCGCAAGCTGACATCATGGCTTGGCGAAACGCTGGTTTGCGCCGATATGCCCCCCATGCCGCTTCCCGCCATCCAGGCCGAGGGTCTGACGAAAACCTATAAAGACAGCGACCCGCCCGCCGTGGCGGGGCTGGATTTCACCCAGCCTGCCGGCAGCACCTGGGCACTTTTGGGCGGCAATGGCGCCGGAAAATCCACGACCATCGCCATGCTGCTGGGCCTTCTGGTGCCAAGTGCGGGGCGTGTGGTGGTACTGGGCCATGACATGGCGCGGGACCGGTTCGCGGCGCTCGCGCGGATGAATTTTTCCTCACCCTATGTCGCGCTGCCGCATCGGCTGACGGTCCGGGAAAACCTGATGGTCTATGCGCATCTGTATACCGTGCCCAAGGCGCAGGAGCGCATCGCCGAATTGGCGGAACGGCTGCAATTGACCGCATTTCTGGACCGCCCGGCGGGGCAGCTTTCGGCGGGGCAGAAAACGCGCGTCGCGATTGCGAAATCGCTCATCAATCGCCCGGAATTGCTGCTACTGGATGAACCGACCGCGAGCCTTGACCCCGATACGGGCGATTGGGTCCGCAGCCTTCTGGAAGAATATCGCAGGGAGTCCGGCGCCGCCATTCTGCTGGCAAGCCACAATATGGCCGAAGTGGAACGCCTTGCGGATCATGTGCTGATGCTGAAGGGCGGGCGGATTGTGGACCAAGGCAGCCCCAATGATCTGATCGCACGTTATGGCCGCGATGATCTGGAACAGGTGTTTCTGGATATTGCTCGCGGCCAGGGGCACGCGGCATTAGCGGCGCGGCGCGGCGCATTTGGGGGCTGATGTTTTCACTGCCTGGCTTGCGGGCGTGCAGAACAATACCGTGACTGTCACCGCCGGCGTATTACTGGGTGGTGTGCTGCTGTGGGAGGTGACGCTGCGCAGCCAAATGGGCTTTGCCATTTCCTTCCTGGAGGAAATCTGGTCGCGCAATCTGGGCCATATTTTCGTGGCCCCGCTCAGGCCCACTGAATTGGTGGCGGGCTTGGTCGCCATGAGCATGCTCCGTACCGCCATTGGCGTCGGCCCGGCCATCCTGCTGGCCTTCCTGTTGTACGGCTTTGGCCTCTGGACCCTGGGGCCGGTGCTGGTGCTCTATTTCGCGGCGCTGATGGCGATGGGCTGGGCGGTGGCGCTTGGCGTCACGGCGCTGATCCTTCGCCATGGCGCGGGGGCGGAGGCTTTGGCCTGGGGCGTGCTGTTCGGTTTGGCGCCCTTCTCAGCGGTGTTTTATCCGGTTTCGGTGCTGCCGGGCTGGTTGCAGCCGATCTCGCTCGCCATTCCGGCGGCGCATGTTTTTGAAGGCATGCGCGCCGCGCTGCTGGATGGGCAGCTTGCCTGGGATCATCTCGCCTATGCCTTTGCGCTTGATCTGATCTGGCTTGGTCTGGCGGCCTGGCTTTTCATGGCGCAATTCCAAGCGGCGCGCGTCCGAGGCGCTTTGATGAATATTGGCGAATAGATCAGGGCGCCCCTTTCATCTTGCGCGCTTTTCCGGCAAGTTTCCCCTTTCCGGTCCTTGGTGGGGCGATGGTCGCCTTTGCCCTGGCCGGTAGCTTGCGGAGACTGGAAACGTGATTCCCGCCCTGATGCCGACCTATAACCGTGCCGACCTTGCTTTTGAGCGGGGCGAAGGCGCGCGACTTTGGACGGAAGATGGGCGACGCTTCCTGGATTTCGGCGCGGGCATCGCGACATCCTCGCTCGGCCATGGGCACCAGCATCTGACACGGATGATTGCGGAACAGGCGGGCAAGATCATTCATGCCTCCAACCTCTATCGCATCCCGCAGGCGGAACGGCTGGCGCAGCGGCATGTGGAAAATTCCTTCGCTGACAGCGTGTTTTTCTGCAATTCCGGCGCCGAAGCCAATGAAGGCATGATCAAGGCTGTCCGCAAATATCACGCGGAAAACGGCCACCCGGAACGCTACCGGCTGATCTGTTTTGATGGCGCCTTCCATGGCCGCACTATGGCCGCGCTGGCCGCAACGGGGAATGAGAAGTACCTGGCCGGCTTCGGCCCGCCGGTTGAAGGCTTCGACCATGTGCCCTTCGACAATATGAATGCGGTGCGTGATGCAATTGGTCCCAATACTGCCGGCGTGATGATTGAACCCGTGCAGGGTGAAGGCGGCGTGCGCCCCGCGCCGCTGCGTTTCCTGCGCGAATTGCGCGCCATGTGCGATGAATACGGGCTGCTGCTGGCCTTGGATGAAGTGCAGACCGGCATGGGCCGTTCCGGCAAGATGTGGGCTCATCAATGGGCCGGGATCGAGCCTGATGTGATGTCATCCGCCAAGGGCATTGGCGGTGGCTTCCCGCTGGGCGGCATTTTCGCCAAGGAACATGTTGCGAAGCATTTGAAGGCCGGTACGCATGGCTCAACCTATGGCGGCGGGCCGCTTGCCTGCGCGGCCGGCAATGCGGTGATGGATGTGGTTTCCGCCCCTGGCTTCCTTGACCGCGTGGACCAGGTGGCGCGGCATTTGTGGCGCGCCCTGCTGGCGCTTGCCGCCAAGCATCCGACAGTGATTGAAGATGTGCGCGGCGCTGGCCTGCTGCTTGGCCTCAAGCTGCGGCCCGAGGTGAATAACGGCGAAATGCAGAATGCCGCCGTGGCCGAGGGTCTGCTGACTGTGGCGGCGGGAATGAATGTGCTGCGCCTGGCGCCGCCGCTGATTATCACTGAGGCGGATGCGGATGAGGCGGTGGCGCTGCTCGATCGCGCCTGCCTGCGCCTGACCCCAGCCGGTGCCCAAGCCGCGGCGCAATGAGTGCCATGTTGAAATCGGTCAGGGGCGGCGATGCGCCGCCCCGCCACTTTTTGGAATTGATGGATCTTGAACCGGCGGTGTTGCGCCGGATGCTTGATGTGGCCGGGCGCGCCAAGCGTGGCGAGCTTGCGGGAAAGCCCTTGGCCGGCAAATCCATTGCGTTGATTTTCGAAAAACCCTCCACCCGCACCCGCGTTTCCTTTGAAGTGGGCATTCGCCAATTGGGTGGCGATGTTGTGGTGCTGTCCACCAAGGACATGCAGCTTGGCCGAGGCGAAACCCCGGCGGATACGGCGAAGGTGCTATCCCGCTATGTGGATGCCATCATGCTGCGCACCGATAATGTGCAGAAAATCCGTGAATTGGCGAAACATGCGACGGTGCCGGTGATCAATGGCCTCACGGATGTATCCCATCCATGCCAATTGATGGCCGATGTCATGACTTTTGAGGAACATCGCGGCCCGATTGCCGGGCAGGTGGTGGCCTGGACAGGTGATGGCAATAATGTCGCGCAATCCTTCATCCAGGCAGCGGCGCGCTTTGGCTTTACGCTGCGGTTGGCAACCCCGCCGGAATTGGCGCCACCCGCGGAATTGATCGCCTGGGCGCGCGCGCAAGGCGCGAAGGTGGAATTGACGCAGGACCCGATTGCCGCGGTGCGTGATGCGCGCTGCGTGGTGACCGATAGCTGGGTTTCCATGTCTGATGAGCGCGAAGGGCGCGCCGAGAGCCGGCATAATCTTCTCGCGCCCTATCAATTGAACACGTCGTTGCTGAAGCACGCCGCGCCGGATGCGATTGTGATGCATTGCCTGCCCGCGCATCGCGGTGAGGAGATCACCGATGAGGTGATGGATGGCCCGCAAAGCGTGGTGTTTGATGAGGCGGAGAACCGGCTTCATGCGCAGAAGGGTGTGCTGCTTTGGGCCTTAGGGCTGGCGTAACGCTTAAGGCGTGACCCGTGAGCAAGGGTCACGCGTTTTTGGGTTGATTGGCCCCCTGCCCTATTCCGGCTGCGCGCCGGAAATCTTCACCATCTCGGCCCAGATCGGCTGTTCGCGCTTCAACCGCGCGGCCAATTCTTCCGGTGTTGAACCCGTCAGCCGCGCGCCCATGCCGATGGCGCGTTGCTGCAATTCCGGATCGGCAAAGGCCGTGCGGATTTCAGAAGAGATTCGGTCCACAATCTCACGCGGCATAGCGCGTGGCCCGGCCCACATATGCCAGGGGCTGACGTTGAAATTATCCATCCCCGCTTCCGCCATGGTCGGCACATTCGGCATGGCAGGCCAGCGTTCCGGCAAGGTGACGGCCAGCGGGCGAATGCGCCCTTCCTGAATAACGCCGACATAGCTCGCCAGATTATCCACGGCGAGTTGGATATCGCCCGAAAGCATGGCCGGGATGGTCTGCGCCGCACCGCGGAAGGCCACATGGGTACTTTCAATCCCCGCCCGGCCCAGAAGATAAGCGCCGGAAAGGTGAATGGTGGTACCCACCCCCGAAGACCCGTAGCTAATGCCGCCGCGCCGCGTCTTGGCCCAAGTGATGAATTCCTGGAGCGTTTGCGCCGGCACATGCTGCGCCGGCACCGCCACCACATTGGGCAAATCCCACATGGCGCTGATCCAAGCGAAATCCTTTTCGGGATCATAGGGCAGGGTTTTGAACAGCATGGGGTTGATCACGATATTATGCATGCTGATCGTGCCGATGGTGTAACCATCTGGTGTCGCGCGCGCGATGGCTTCCGTGCCGATATTGCCCGAAGCGCCAGAACGCGTCTCAACAATGAAATTCTGCCCAAAGCGGCGCGACAAGACTTCGCAGGCAAGCCGCGTCATCACATCAAGCGACCCACCTGGCGGAAAGCCGACAAAGACGCGCACGGGCCGATTGGGCCAGGCGGCTTGCGCAATCGCGGGGCTCGCCAGGCCAAGGGCGAGTGGTGTGGCGAGAAGGCTGCGACGTTGGATCATTGTTTTCCTCCCTTTATTTGTTATCATTTCAGCGCGCGTAATCCGGTTCTTCCCGGTCAAGCACACGGCGCCAAGCATTCAGATGGAGCCGCGCATCCAGCTTTTCACCCCATGGCCCGGTGTGATTGCGGCGCAGATTATCGGGCAGCTTGTGCAAGGGCATGCCGGTTTGCATGGCGGTCAATTGATACATGCAGGTGCGTTCCGCCATGTAGCATTCATCAAAAGCGTCATGCACGGTCGGGCCCACCACGGTCACGCCATGGCCGCGCATCAGCATGATGGTTTTATCGCCCATCAGCCGCGCAATGCGGTCCCCTTCTTCATTGCTATGCACGGGCTGATCGCCTTCATCATCATAAACCGTGCGGTCATTCAGCAGCAGGTTGTTGTGATGCGAAAGCGCAAACTCCGCGCCCTGCACCATGGAAAGCGCGGTCAAATGCCGTGGATGGACATGGATCACGCAGGTCGCTGCCGGATTGGCGAGGTGAATGCGCGCATGGATGTGAAAGGCAACCTTGCGGAGTTCGCCGCTGCCGCGCAGCACGCGGCCTTCCAGGTCACAGACAATCAGATCGGATGCCTTCAATTCCTGGAACAAATAGCCGCGTGGGTTGATAAGGAAACGCGGCTCAGCCTCATTGGGCAACATCAGGCTGTTGTGATTGCCGATATGCTCATTCCAGCCGAGCCTGGCGCCAATGCGAAACACGGCCGCCATGTCGCAGCGGAGTTCCCATTCGCGCGCCTCTGCCCGGCTATCGCTCAGTTTTTCGATGATCGCGGCCATGCGGACCCCCTTGAACCATTCCCTCGGTCAAGCCTTGCACAGATCAGGCGCGCCTGACCACCAGGCCGGGTGTTGACGCCGGCAGGCCGGGCGCGGAGCATTCCGCACAAAGAGAGGACCCACCCATGGCCGAAGCCAAGCCCGCCGAATTGCCCA
>JAPLOJ010000336.1 GCA_026400795.1 Alphaproteobacteria bacterium | reverse complement strand
TGGCCGGGACGGAAGTGGGGATTACCTCGCTTCAGATGGACATCAAGATCACCTCCATCACGCCTGAAATCATGCGCATTGCGGTGGAACAGGCGCGTGAGGGCCGGCTGCATATCCTGCGCGAAATGGCCAAGGGGCTGACCGGAGCACGCAACGATGTGGCGGCTACCGCGCCGCGCATCACCGTGATCAATGTGCCGCAGGACAAGATCCGTGATGTGATCGGCTCCGGCGGCAAGGTCATTCGTGAAATCACGGAACAGACCGGCACCAAGGTGGATATCGAAGATGACGGCACCATCAAGGTTGCCGCCACCAGCATTGAAGCCGCGCAGCGCGCCATTGATTGGATCCGCGGCATTGTGGCCGAACCGGAACTTGGCGCGATCTATAACGGGAAGGTCGTGAAGACCGCCGATTTCGGCGCCTTCGTGAATTTCCTCGGCGCCAAGGATGGTCTGGTTCATATCTCGGAACTGGCGAATGACCGCGTGAACAAGACCACCGACATCGTCAAGGACGGCGATGCGGTGAAGGTCAAGGTCATTGGCTTTGATGAACGCGGCAAGGTGAAGCTTTCCATGCGCGTTGTGGATCAGGCGACGGGTGCCGATATCTCCGAACAGGTCGGTGCCAAGCGCCCGCGCCCGGAAGGTGATGACCGGCGCGGCGGTGAGCGTGGCGAACGCCGCGACCGTCCGCGGGATTGATCCTGCCTTACCGGCCCCCCGCCCCCTTTTACCGGGGCGGGGCTTAGACTATCACCCAGTCCATTCAGTGGGGAGCGCCGTTACTTGAAGGCCATCAATACGATCAGGATGGGGGGCGTTGACGTCCTGCCGCTGGTGGAAGGCGGCAAAGGCGTTGCCGTTTCAAATGGGCGCACCTGCGGTGCCTGGGCATCGGCGGGCGGCGTTGGCACTTTCTCGGCCGTCAATGCCGATAGCTATGACCCGGATGGTAGTATCATCCGCCAGATCTATCACGGCAAAACCCGTCGCGACCGGCATGAAGAACTGGTTGAATACGGCATCATGGGTGGCATCGCCCAAGCCCAGCGCGCCTGGGATATGGCCGGCGGCAAGGGCCGCATCCATGCCAATATCCTGTGGGAAATGGGTGGCGCTGAACGGGTTGCCCGTGGCATGCTGGAAGGCGCGCGTGGCTTAATTCATGGCGTCACCTGCGGTGCGGGCATGCCCTATAAGCTTGCGGAAGTCGCGCGGGATTATGGGGTGCATTACTACCCGATCATTTCTTCCGCCCGCGCCTTCGCCGCACTTTGGAAGCGCGCCTATCACAAAACCAGCGAATGGCTGGGGGGCGTGGTTTATGAGGACCCTTGGCTCGCTGGCGGGCATAACGGGCTTTCCAACAGCGAGAACCCAAAGGTACCGGAAGCGCCCTTCCCGCGCGTGCTAAAACTGCGGCAGCAAATGCGCGAATTCGGCCTGGGCGATGTGCCCATCATCATGGCGGGCGGCGTTTGGTGGCTGGAAGAATGGGAAGATTGGATTGATAATCCCGATCTTGGCCCGATCGCCTTCCAATTCGGCACGCGCCCTTTGCTTACGCAGGAAAGCCCGATCAGCGATGCCTGGAAGCAACGGCTGCTGACGCTGAAATCCGGAGATGTGCTGTTGCAGCCCTTCTCACCAACCGGGTTCTATTCTTCTGCCGTGCGCAATGAATTCCTGCGCGAATTGGAAGACCGCAATGAACGCCAGGTTGCCTATACGGCGGAACCGGTGGGTGAGCATATGGCGGAATATGGCGTGGGTCCGCGCAAGCGCCCGGTGTTTGTGACGCCGCATGATCTGGCGCGCATCGCGCATTGGGAAGCGGAGGGCTTCACGGAGGCCATGCGCACGCCCGATAATACGCTGATCTTTGTCACGCCGGAGAAATCTCGCGAAATCGTCAAGGATCAGGTGGATTGCATGGGCTGTCTTTCGGCCTGCCGCTTTTCCAACTGGTCCCAGCATGAACCGGATTTCGACAATGGCCGCCGCGCCGATCCGCGCAGCTTCTGCATCCAAAAGACGTTGCAGGATGTCAGCCATGATGGTGCGCTGGAAAAGAACCTGATGTTCGCCGGGCATAATGCCTATCGCTTCGGGTCCGATCCTTTCTATTCCAATGGCTTCATCCCAGGTGCCAAGCAATTGGTGGAACGCATTCTGACCGGGCGCTGAGGCCATCCGTGGCCGCGCCCGTCTCCCTCGCTGACTGGGGCAGTTTTCACGTTGGCGGGCGGGAAGTCACCATCGCGGATCAACCGGCGCGTGAGGTGCTGTTCACGCCCGGCGGCGTGCCGGCCAAGGTTGACCCCAACGGCACCTATTTGATCGGCGCGCTTTACGCGCACTACATGATCCCTGACCCGCCGCGTGGGCGCGCACCATTGCTGATGTGGCATGGCGGCGGGCTTTCCGGCGTGTGTTGGGAAACCACCCCGGATGGCCGCGAAGGCTGGCAGCACTACTTCCTGAGGCAAGGCTGGCCGGTTTATGTGAGCGATGCGGTGGAACGCGGGCGGTCCGGCTGGTCCCTGATCCCTGAGGTCACTGGCGGCACCGCGCTGACCCTGCCAATCGACAATCCCTTTGAGCGTTTTCGGATTGGCGCTGGCGCCGGTTCCTATCGGCGCAGCGAAGTGCTGCCCGGCAATCAATTCCCCGCCGATGACGCAAGTTACCGCAATTTCATGCGCCAGATCGTGCCGCGCTTCACGACGACGGATGAACTCACGCTTGATGCCTATGATGCGCTGCTGCAGCGTGTCGGGCCTGCGGTGGTGATGGCGCATAGCCAGGGCGGCTTCTTCGCCTGGAATGCGGCGCAGCGCCGGCCCGATGCGGTGCGCGCCTTGGTGCTGGTGGAGCCAGCCTCGATTGGCGATCCGGCGCAGATCGTGAACTTGCGCGATATTCCCGTGCTGATGATCTATGGCGATTACATCAAGGAAGATGCGCGCTGGCCCGATATCCGTGCGCGAGGCGTTGCCTTCGCCGAAAGCCTGCGCGCCACCGGTGGATATGTGGACATCATTGATCTTCCGGAACACGGCATCACCGGCAATAGCCATATGATCATGATGGATCGCAATAGTGACCAGGTGGCGGCGCTGGTGCAGCAATGGCTCGCCAAACGCGGGCTTTGGGCCTGACGCGCCGTCTTTCCCTGCCGCGCGTTCGGGTATAGCATCGGCTTCTTGGTAAGGAAGCGTGACTAGAATGACTGTGCTCGACGGCGCCGCGCGGCGGAATCTTTTTCTCCTGGCCTGTTGTCAGGCCATTGGCCAGGCCGGCAATACGCTGATGTTCGCCGCCACCGCGCTTTCCGTGGTGACCTTCTACCATAACCGAGACCTCGCCACGCTCCCGGTCACCTTGCAGCATCTGGGTATCATGATCGCGGTCTTCCCCGCCGCGGCGCTGATGCAGCGTATGGGCCGGCGCTTTGGTTTTCGCGTGGGTTCCATCTTTGGGATGGTGGGCGGTGCGGTGGTGGCGCTTGGGCTCTACACCGCGACCTTCGCGCTGATGTGCCTGGGCGGCTTGATCCTGGGCTATGCGGTGGCCAGCCTGCAAATGTACCGTTTCGCGGCGGTGGAATTGGTGCCCGATTCCTATCGCGCCAAGGCGATTTCCTGGGTGACGGCGGGGGGTGTGGTGGCCGGCATTATTGGGCCGAGCATTGTGCGCTTTTCGCATGATCAGATGCTGCCGCTGTATCTGGCGACCTATCTCGCGCTGATCGGCATTCATGCCATTGTCTTCACCATCATGGGTTTCATTAAATTCCCGCCCATGCAGGAAGCGACGGTTAAGGCGGATGGCACCGCCGTGGTACCGCCGCGCCCCTTGCTGGAAATCGCGTCTCAGCCGCGTTTCATCGCGGCAGTCATTTCCGGCATGGTGGCGTTTGGCATCATGTCATTCCTGATGAGTGCCTCCCCGCTTGCCATTGTTGCCTGCGGGCTGCCGCATACCGAAGCGCATTGGGTGATCTTCATGCATGTGATGGGCATGTTCGTGCCCTCCTTCTTCACCGGCAATCTGATTACGCGTTATGGCACCACCAATGTCATGTTCTGGGGCATTGCACTGCTGTTGCTCGGCGTAGTCGCCGCACTCGCCGGCAATCATGAATGGCATTTCCGCATTGCGCTGACGCTGAATGGTGTGGGCTGGAATTTCCTGTTCATCGGTGCGACCAATCTGGTGACCACCTGCTATCGCCCGAATGAGCGTGGCAAGGCCCAAGCGCTGAACGACTTTCTGGTATTCGGCACCACTGCGGCGGCCAGCTTCCTGGCCGGCTTCCTGCATGAGCATTTCGGCTGGGTGCCGCTGAATTGGGCTTCCATCCCGTTGCTGCTGGTGGCGGTGCTGGCGGTGACCTGGCTGCGCTTTCAGCGTCAACCGGCAAAAGCGGCAGTTTAAGGCAGCCGCGCCTGCGCTTGGTCGTAATGCTGCCATCGCCATAGGATTGATTAAAGGCGCGCGGGAGTTCCCAAACCCGCGCAACCTGATCTAGGCTGTTTTGGCTAGAACCCGAGGTCCCATGGCCGCGCCACGTCTGCTCCTGAAGACTGATCTTGCCGGGCTGCAACCCTTGCTGTTGCGCGGCCAGACAGTGCATGCGCTGCATCAGCGCCTGACCGACCAACTCACTGCCCGGGGCGCGCCCGCCGCGCTTTTTGCCGAGCCCATTACCGGCGCCGGGGCCATTTCCTGGTATGGCGAAGCCGCCGGCGAACCACAGCCCCTGCCCACGCTATCCAGCGCACGCCGGGCAGAGGCCGAAGCCGCGCTGGCCCGCCAGCTTCAGGCCCTGGAACCTTTGCTGGATGATGCCGAAATCGGCCCGCTGCTCCGCCGGGCTTTGGTGCTACCCAATGCCGATTCCATCCTGGTGCTGGATGGCCAGATCATCCTGACCGGCTGGGGCCTGGCGGCGCGGGAAATCGCCGAAGACCCTGCCGCGCTGGCCGGGCAACTCCGCCGCGTATTGGGGCCTTATTCGCCGCGCTTGGCCTCGGCGCCTGATGGCTTTCTAACAAACGCCGCCATGGCCGCACCAGCGCAGGCGCCAGCGCAAGCCGCCGCGCCACCGCCGGCTGCCGCGCGCACGCCGCCCCCACCTCCGCCACCACCACCCGCCATGGCACCAGCGCCGCGGACACCGTTTGGCGGGGCGGCTTGGCTTTTGCCGCTACTGGCACTCGTGGCGCTGACTTTCCTTGCGCTGGGCTTCTGGCTTGCCTGGACGCAAATGCAGCGCGATTTGGCGGGGCAGCAACAAACCGTCTCGATCGTGGATGATGCCGCGACTCGCAACGCCATCCGCCTGCAACGCGAAACCAATGAGGCGTTGGAGCGCGACCTGGAACGCATGCGCCGCCTGGCCGCAACGCCCAATGTCTGCACGCCTGAAGGCCCGCTTGGCCTGAACCCACCGCCAGAACGCCAGCCGGTGCGCCCTGAAGCCGTGCCGCCTGCCATCCCGCAGCGGCAGGGGGAAGCGCCGCGGCCCTTTAGCGGTTCTCTCGCGCAATTGCTGGAACATGCAACGGTGATGATCGCCTCGGCAGGGCCGTCGGGGATTGGCCATGGCAGCGGGTTTTTCATTGCGGGCGATCTGGTGCTGACCAATGCGCATGTCGTGCAGCAGGCCGATCCCAATCAGATTTTCGTCATGTCGCGCGCCATGGGCCGCGCGGTGAAGGCGCAGCTGGTCAGCATGACGCGCGGCGCGGGCGGCGGCCCGGTCGAGCCAGGCATGCTGGATGTAGCACTCCTCAAGCTGCCGGAAGCGGTCGCAGGCGCGCAGCCGCTCGCGCTCACACCCACCGCCGATAAGCTTTTGGATGTTGTGGCAGCGGGGTATCCCGCTTCGGTCGTGCAGGTTGAGCAAGGCATGCAGGAATTGCAGCAGGGCAGACTTGGCACGCCGCCGGAATTGGTGCTGACGCGGGGTAGCATCAGCACCATCCAACGGCTCGAAAATGGCTTGGTTGTCATGCCGCATTCCGCCGATATCTCCCCGGGCAATTCCGGTGGGCCGTTGGTGGATACATGCGGGCGCGTGGTCGGCATCAATACCTTTGTCAGCTACGCGACTCAGGTGGCGGACCGCGTGAAATACGCGCAAAAAACCGAAAACCTGCTGCCTTGGCTGCAACAGCAGAATATCCCCGTGACAGTGCAGACTGAGGCCTGCCAGCCCGTTGTGCCCGGCCTGCCGGCGACACCTCAGCCACCCGCCAATGCACCCGCCACGCCGGCAACCCCCGCGCCCGCGCCCCCTGGCGGGGCCGGGGCACCGCGTTAAGTCGGCGCCGCGCGCATGTCCGGCACCGGCGATGGCAGCCTGATTGCCACCACCCGCAATGCGGAATTGCAGGTGCTGGGGACAGGCGGTCAGCTTGCGGTGCAGGCCTGGGATCAGATCTCGGGCTATTTGCGCCGTGCGCGGAGCCCAGCCCATGCAGCGCTGTTTGCCGAACCCAATCCGGATGCGGATCGCGGCATCACGGATTGGTATGCGGCGGTTCAGGGCACGGCACCGCCACTGGAAACGCTACCCGAAGCTGCACAAGATGCGGCACGCGCGGAATTCGCCCGGCTTTACGGCGATATCCGCGAAGAAGCCGATCGGCTGCGCGCCAGCACGCGCGAAAGTGAGCGGTTTCTTGGTGAATTGCTGTCGCTTGCGCTGATCACACCCGCCACGGATTGCCTGCGCGTGGTGGGCGGCCAGCCCGTGCTGGTCGCTTGGGGCCATGCCAAGCTGGGCGAGGCACCCAGCCCTGAATTGCTGATCGGCATGACGCGCCGGCGCGGCGGCGCGGGCGCCATGCAGATTGTTGGCCCGCCCGCGGCACCGCCTGAGAAACGATCATGGTTATCCTGGCTGCTCGGCCTGCTCGGGCTTTTGCTATTGTTGCTTTTGTTGCTGCTGCTGTGGCGCGACCCCTTTGGCTGGTTCAAGGCCGCGCTGCCGCAATGCGTGGTGCAGCCAGGCAATGCGGAATTGCTGGATGAACTGCGCGCCGCGCAAGCACGCGAAGCGGCGCTCAGGACTGATATCGCGGGCGAAATGCTACGGCTTGGGGATCGGCGCACCGCCTGCCCGCCGCCTGAGCCACCGCCCCGCCCAAGGCCGCCGGAACCGCCCCGCGTGACGCCACCGCCGCCCGCACCGCGTCAGGAAGATGCGGATCGCGCCCGGCGCGAAGGGGCACGTAGCGGGCGGGTGCAGATCATCCTTGCCTGGGATGACCGCAATGATCTTGACCTGGTGATGATTTGCCCGAATGGCGAAAGGCTTTATTTCGATCATCGCCAAGCCTGTGGTGCCGTCTTGGATGTGGACCGCAATGCGGGCAATAGCGCGCTGTCGCCGACTCCGGTGGAAAACATCGTCTTTGCGGCGGAACCGGCGCCGGGGCGTTATCGCATCATTGTCTGGCATTTCCAGAACAACCCGCCTGCGCCGGCTTCTTCGCCCTATCGCGTCACGGTGAAGCGCGAAGGCAGGCCGGACCAGGTATTCACCGGGCGCGTTGCCGCCGGGCAGCAAGTGGAAGTGGGGCATTTCGATGTGCCCTGATGCACCATGCAGCCGCTGATCACCCTTTCGCTTGATGGCTATCGTGCGATCCTGCCGGCGGCGCAGGATCACGCGGGCGCACATCGCGCCCTGACGGCATTGTTGAATGACGCGCTGGGGCCGGAGGTCGCCGGATTTTTCGCGCCCGTCACCGCGACCGAACAGGGAATGAGTTTCTTCGCCCCCGAAGGCCGCGTGGCGCGTTTTGCGGAATTGGATGCAACGGGGCGCGAAAGGCTGCGCGCCGAGATTGGGCGGATCATCAGCGCACTCCGCCGCGCCGCTGCCCTGGCGGCGGCCGAGGACCCGGCGCGGGCTGGGCAACTGCCGGCGCTGGTTGCCGCTGCGACTGAAATCCCAAGCTTTGAGCAGGTTTTCGCTCATGAAGGCCGGCCCGTTTTGGCGGGCTGGGGCATGGCCCCGGCCAATGCGCCAGGCGGGCTTGGCCTGCTGCGGGATTTGGATGATGGCAAGCCCGCCGATGCGCCCGCGCGCTTCCCCATGCCAG
>JAPLOJ010000321.1 GCA_026400795.1 Alphaproteobacteria bacterium | reverse complement strand
GCTATCGCACCGGCGGTACATTACATATTGTTACCAATAATCAGATCGGCTTCACCACCGTGCCGCTGCACGCCTATTCCGGTTTGTATTGCACCGATGTGGCGAAATCCGTGCAGGCGCCGATCCTGCATGTGAATGGCGATGATCCGGAAGCGGTGGTGTTCTGCGCACGCCTGGTAGCCGAATTCCGCATGGTGTTCGGCGCGGATGTGGTGCTGGATATCGTCTGCTATCGCCGCCACGGCCATAATGAAAGCGATGAGCCAGCCTTCACCCAGCCGCTCATGTATAACCGCATCCGCGAATTGCGCACCACGCGCACGCTTTATGCGGAACGGCTGGCGCAGGAAGGTTCTGTGCCGGCTGAATCCTCCAAAGCCATGCTGGATGCCTTCAATGCGCGGCTTGAGGAAGCTTTTGAGGCTTCGCAAGCCTATCGCCCGAATAAGGCGGATTGGCTGGAAGGCCATTGGTCCGGCCTGCGCCCGGCGGGTTCCACGGATGAGGCTGAGCAGCTTGAAGCGACCTCCGTCGCGTCGGAAACGCTGAAGGAAATTGGGCTTGCGTTGTCGCGCGTGCCTGCCGAGTTCGGCGTCAATTCGAAAATCGCGCGGCAATTGGAACAAAAGCGCCAGGCGATCGAAACTGGCGAAGGGATTGATTGGGCGACCGGTGAGGCGCTCGCTTTCGGTTCGCTGTTGCTGGAAGGTCATCGTGTGCGGTTGTCAGGCGAAGATGTGCAGCGCGGCACCTTCAGCCATCGCCATGCAGTGCTGATTGATCAGGCAAGCCAGGCTGAATACACGCCGCTCAATAATATCCGCGATGGTCAGGCGAAGTTTGAAGCTTTCAATTCTTTGCTCGCGGAATTCGGCGTGCTTGGTTTTGATTACGGCTATTCGCTGGCCGATCCGAAGACGATGGTGCTTTGGGAAGGCCAGTTTGGTGACTTCGCCAATGGCGCGCAGGTGATCATTGATCAGTTCATCGCCTCGGGTGAGACCAAGTGGCTCCGCATGTCGGGCCTGGTGATGCTGCTGCCGCATGGGTATGAAGGGCAGGGGCCGGAACATTCCTCGGCGCGGCTTGAACGCTATTTGCAGCTTTGCGCTGAGCGCAATATGCGCATCTGCAACTTCACGACGCCCGCCAATTACTACCATGCGTTGCGCCGGCAAATGAAGGCGAATTACCGCAAGCCCTTGGTGGTGATGACGCCGAAATCCCTGCTGCGGCATAAACTTGCCATCAGTAGCCTGTCGGAATTCGGCCCCGGCAGTGGTTTCAGGCATGTGATTGATGAGGTGGATAAGATCGCGCCGCCCAAGAAAATCCGCCGCGTCGTGCTGTGCACCGGCAAGGTCTATTATGATTTGCTGCAGGAACGCCGCGACAAGGGCATCAAGGATGTCGCGATTGTGCGGATGGAACAGCTTTATCCCTTCCCGCGCATCAGCCTGCCGCCGGTGCTGGCGCAATATCCCAATGCGGATGTGGTCTGGTGCCAGGAAGAACCGGAAAATATGGGTGCCTGGAATTTCGTGGATCGCAAGATTGAAGGCGTGTTGAAGACGCTGAACATCAAGGCGAAGCGCCCCGACTATGTGGGCCGGGAGGAGGCAGCGAGCCCCGCGACCGGCCTTGCCAAAGTGCATCAACATCAACAGGAAGCATTGGTGCGCGCGGCCCTGGCGGGCTGACGCGTATTGGTTTTGGAACGGATCGAGCAATGACCAATATTGTCGTGCCCACTCTGGGCGAAAGCGTTTCTTCCGCCACCGTCGCGCGTTGGCTGAAAAAAGCCGGTGACGCCGTGGCGGCTGATGAGCCCTTGGTGGAACTTGAGACCGATAAGGTAACGGTGGAAGTGAATGCGCCGGTGGCGGGTGTGATTTCCGCCATTGCCGCCGATACGGGTGCGGAAGTGCTTCCTGGTGCCGTGTTGGGCAGCATTGAGGCCGGCGCTGCCGCAGCCGCCAAGCCTGCCGCTGCGCCCGCCCCTGCGCCCAAGGCAGCTGCGGCACCTGCGCCTGCGCCTGCTGCTGCTTCCGCCCATGCGCCATTGCCGGCTGCGGTGAAGATGATCGCCGAAACTGGGGTTTCTGCCGCCGCCATGGGTGCGGGCACGGGCAAGGATGGGCGCATCACCAAGGGTGATGTGCTGGCCTATTTGGCGCAGCCGACTGCTGCACCTGCGCCAGCACCTGCGGCGCGCGCTTCTCGCCCGCCGGAAGCGGGTGAAGAACGCGTGAAAATGACCCGCCTGCGCGCCACCATCGCGCGCCGCTTGAAGGAAGCGCAGAATACGGCTGCCATGCTCACCACCTTCAATGAGGTGGATATGTCAGCCGCCATGGCACTGCGCGCGGAGTATCGCGATGCTTTTGAAAAGCGGCACGGCGTGAAGCTTGGCTTCATGTCCTTCTTCGTGAAGGCGTGCATTGCCGCGCTCAAGGAATTCCCGGCTGTGAATGCCGAGATTGATGGCGATGAGATTGTCTATAAGAATTTCGTGCATATGGGCATTGCGGTGGGCGGGCCTTCGGGCCTGGTGGTGCCGGTACTCCGCAATGTGGATGGCATGGGCTTTGCCGAAATCGAGAAGCGCATTGGTGAATTCGGCAAGCGCGCGCGTGATGGTGCCCTGAAGCTGGATGAATTGGCGGGTGGTTCCTTCACCATCACCAATGGCGGCATTTATGGGTCGCTCATGTCCACGCCAATTTTGAACCCGCCGCAATCGGGCATTTTGGGTATGCACAAGATTCAGGATCGCCCCATGGCGGTTGCTGGCAAGATCGAAATCCGCCCGATGATGTATATCGCGCTGTCTTATGATCACCGCATTGTGGATGGGAAGGAAGCGGTGAGCTTCCTGGTCCGCGTGAAGGAAAGCGTGGAAGACCCGCGGCGGTTGATGCTGGATATCTGAACCCTGCGGGAGGGCGCATGGCCCTCCCGTTTTTTTTCTTCAGTCTATGCTCAGCTTCAATTTT
>JAPLOJ010000029.1 GCA_026400795.1 Alphaproteobacteria bacterium | reverse complement strand
GCCTCGGTCGCTTCGCGGATGCGGGTTTCGGGGTCATTCGGCAGGCGGTCACCATGTGGCATGGGGCGGGTCCCTTTGTGGGCTTGAGTTTCCCCCGGATGATCGGCCCTGGCGTCGCCCGAGGCAAGGCTTGCGCGACCCTCGCTTGCCGAGGCTTCGCTGCCATGCAATAGAAAAGCGATAAAAATGGGGGCCAACGGATGAGAAGCGTTGCACGCCGCAGCGTTGTATTGGGTATTGGCGCGTCGCCGCTTTTGGCGATGGGCACGCATGCGCAAGGGGCTTGGCCGTCTCAATCCATCCGCCTGGTGGTGCCTTTCGCGCCCGGCGGCACCACGGATTTGGTCGCGCGCCTGATTGCCGCGGGTCTGCAAGAAAAGTTGGGTGTTTCCATCGTGGTGGAAAACCGCGCCGGCGCCGGCGCCACGCTTGGCAGTGAAACCGTCGCCCGCGCCGCGCCTGATGGCTATACCCTGGTCATGTCCAATATCGCGAGCCACGCGATCAGCCCAGCGGTTTATGGCACCAAGGTGCGCTATGATCCGGTGAAGGATTTCGCCCATATTGCGCTGGTGGTGAGCAACCCGACGGTTTGGGTCGCCAATCCGCGCGCCGGCATCCGCACCATGGCCGATGTGGCGGCGCGCGCGAAAAGCGCGGGGGGCTTGCAAGTGGCGACCTCGGGCGCTGGGTCATCCAACCATCTTTTGGTCGTGCAAATGAGCCGCCAGATCGGCACGGAAATCACCCATGTGCCCTTCCGTGGCGCGGGACCAGCCATGCAGGCGGTGATCGCGGGGCAGGTGCCGATGATGTCAGACAGCCTGCCTTCCGCGGCATCGCATATAAAGCAAGGGTCGGTGATTGCGGTGGGCATGTGCTCGGCTGAGCGGCATCCTTCCTTCCCGGATGTGCCGACCTTCCGGGAACAGGGCTTTCCGCTGGAATCCGATTCCTGGTTTGGGCTTTCCGCGCCAGCGGGCACGCCCGCGCCGATCATTGAAAGGCTGAACCGGGACGTGCTGGCCCTGCTGCAAACCGCCGATATCCGGAACCGCTTTGCGGAGCTTGGCGGCACGCCTGGGACTTACTCGGCGGCAGATTACAACAGCTTCATCATAAGGGAGGTGGCCAAATGGGCGCCCTTGGTGCAGGCTGCAGGTGCTACGGCAGATTGAGTAAGTCGAAATAGGGCCGAAAGGCTTGGGGGCAAGGCTGACCCGAAGGGTCAAGATAGGGTGGAAGACGGGAATGAAGCTTAATGCAAAAGACTTGATATCAGCCGCGTTGCTGATCGGTTTGGCCGTGATTGGCCTTTGGCTCAATCAGGATCACAATCTTGGCACCGCGCGACGCATGGGTCCCGGCTATATGCCCATGCTCGTCTTCTGGCTGCAGATTATCCTCGGCGGAATGGTGCTGTTCTTTGGCCTGTTCAACGGCCCGGATCCGCTTGACGATTGGACACCGGCTGAAATCGGATTCCTGATCGGCGGCGCTGTCGCGGGCATTGCGGCTGGCATGATTGCTGCGCGCATCCCGGGCTTCCCTTCCGCTGGATGGAATGCGCTTGGCATTGGCATGTTCGTTGGATGTCTTGTGGCCGCGGTGCCGCCCGGATGGCGCGCTCTTTTCCTGCCGAGTGCCGCCTTCACGCTATTCGGCCTTGCGCTTGAACCGCTTGGCATCATTGTCGCCATCATCATCACTGTGATCTGCGCCGCGCTGGCGGATCAGGAACATTTGGACCGTCCGCTAGGGCTTGCCGGGCTTTGTGCCTTCCTTAGCGCGCTCTGCTGGGCGATTTTCATCTACTACCTTGATATCCGCGTGCCGCTCTGGCCGCAGCTCTGATCGGGAAGGCAAAAAAACCATGGAACTCATTGCCAATCTCGCGCATGGCTTCGGCGTTGCGCTCACGCTCAATAACCTTCTTTTCTGTCTGATCGGTTG
>JAPLOJ010000139.1 GCA_026400795.1 Alphaproteobacteria bacterium | reverse complement strand
GATCTGGCGGAACCCGAAACCCTGTCCGACAAGCTTGATGAATTGCTCCGCCATCACAATACGCTGCTGCGCGGGCTTGGAGCGCCGGAATTCGAAAAGCAGGCGCTGCTGGATAGCTTGCTTGCGCTGGCGCCGAAGCTGCTGCCCTTTTCGGAAGCGATCTGGGAACGCCTGGATGAAGCGCGCAGCAGCGGCAAGCGCGTGCTATTCGAAGGTGCTCAGGCCGTGATGCTTGATGTGGATCACGGCACCTACCCCTATGTCACCAGCAGCAATACCGTCGCCGGCAATGCCGCCGCCGGCGCGGGCGTTGGGCCGGATGCGATTGGCTTCGTGCTGGGCATTGCCAAGGCTTACACAACACGCGTGGGTTCCGGCCCTTTCCCGAGCGAATTGCATGATGAGATCGGCAAGCGCCTGGGTGAACGCGGCCATGAATTTGGCACCGTCACGGGGCGCCCGCGCCGCTGCGGCTGGTTTGATGCCTGCATGGTGCGGCAGGCGGTGAAGGTGGGCGGCGTACAGGGCCTAGTGCTGACCAAGCTTGATGTGCTGGATGGCCTTACCGAATTGAAGATCTGCACTGGCTACACGGTGAATGGCCAGATCATGAAGCGCCTGCCCACGGGGCAACGCGCGCAAGCGGCAGCGGAACCCCTTTTTGAGGTGATGCCGGGCTGGCCCGGTTCCACCCGCGGTGCCCGTTCCTATGCCGAATTGCCGGCCGAGGCGGTGAAATACATCCGCAGGATCGAGGAATTGGTGGAAGCCCCCGTGGTGCTGCTTTCCACCAGCCCCGAGCGTGACGACACCATCATGATGCGCGACCCCTTTGCGGGGTAGCTGATGGCCGCACCCCCGCTTCTGATCCTGCAGGATATCCGCCTGGGCTTTGGCACAACGCGGTTGCTGGATGGCGCCTCGCTTTCTGTGGCGCCTGGCGAAAGGCTAGCGCTGGTCGGGCGGAATGGCTCGGGCAAGTCAACGCTGTTAAAGATTGCCGCCGGGCTGATCGAACCGGAAGGCGGCACGCGCTTTCTGCAACCAGGCGCCACGCTGCGCGTTTTGGATCAGGAACCTGATCTTTCAGGCTACGCCGATGTGATTTCCTATGTGGAGGCGGGGCTTGGCCCGGCGGATGATGCGTATCGTGCGCGCTATTTGCTGGAAAGCCTTGGGATGAGCGGCGCGGAAGCGCCTGCCGCGCTTTCGGGTGGTGAAGCACGGCGTGCGGCGCTGGCGCGCGCATTGGCGCCTTCGCCCGATATTCTGTTGCTCGATGAACCGACCAATCACCTCGATCTGCCGGTGATTGAATGGCTGGAAGCGGAACTGGCGGCGAGTGCATCGGCGCTGGTCCTGATCAGCCATGATCGGCGCTTTCTGGAAGGGCTCTCGCGCGCCATGGTCTGGCTGGACCGCGGCACCACGCGCCGCATTGAACAGGGCTTTGGCGCGTTTGAGGGCTGGCGCGACCAGGTGCTGGAAGAAGAAGAACGCGATGCGCATAAGCTTGCGCGTAAGATCGTGCGCGAAGAACATTGGCTCCGCTATGGCGTAACCGCGCGGCGCAAGCGCAATGTAAGGCGGCTCGAAAACCTGCAAACCTTGCGTAACAAGCGCCGAGAACGCAGCACCGCGCCCGGGCGTGTGAGCATGGCCGCGACCGAGGCTGGCGGGTCCGGCAATCTGGTGATCGTCGCTGATGATATCAGCAAATCCTTTGGTGACCGTTCTATCGTGCAGGG
>JAPLOJ010000193.1 GCA_026400795.1 Alphaproteobacteria bacterium | reverse complement strand
TGCGTGTGCATATGCGCAAGGTGCCGCTCGCTTCCGATGTGGACCCGAAGGTGATCGCGCGCGGCACGCCGGGTTTCTCCGGTGCTGATCTGGCTAACCTTGTGAATGAAGCCGCACTTCTGGCGGCGCGTACAGGCCGCCGCACCGTGGGCATGGCGGAATTTGAGGCCGCCAAGGATAAGGTGATGATGGGCGCGGAACGCCGCAGCCTTGTCATGTCAGAAGCCGAAAAACGCATGACCGCCT
This sequence comes from Alphaproteobacteria bacterium, assembly GCA_026400795.1. Classification (GTDB taxonomy): domain Bacteria; phylum Pseudomonadota; class Alphaproteobacteria; order Acetobacterales; family Acetobacteraceae; genus Neoroseomonas. Next base: position 4,536 of record JAPLOJ010000193.1, on the reverse strand, counting down.
ATCATGAAGCGGGCCATGCTTTGGTCGCGATGAATGAACCGGAATGTGATCCGGTGCATAAGGCCACCATCATCCCGCGTGGCCGCGCGCTTGGCCTGGTGATGTCGCTGCCGGAAGGTGATCGCTATTCCAAGCATAAATCCAAGCTCAAATCCGAACTCGCCATGGCGATGGGCGGGCGCGTGGCGGAAGAATTGGTCTTCGGCCCGGATAAGGTCAGCAATGGTGCTTCGGGTGACATTAAAATGGCGACCAACCAGGCGCGCATTATGGTGACCGAATGGGGCATGAGTGAGAAACTCGGCATGATCGCCTATGGCGATAATAGCCAGGAGGTTTTCCTCGGCCATTCCGTGACGCAGACTAAGAATATCTCGGAAGAAACCGCGCGCATGATTGATGGCGAAATCCGCGGCATTATTGATGGTGCCTATGCGCGGGCCACCGCCATTCTGTCAGAACATATGGATCAGCTGCATTTGCTCGCGAATGGCTTGCTGGAACATGAAACGCTGAGCGGCGATGAAATCCGCCAGGTGATCAAGGGTGAACCCGTGGTGCGCAATCGCCCGGATGAGCCGGTGAACCAGGGCCGCGGCAGTGTGCCGACTGCGGGGCGGCCCACCATGCGCCCCGGCGGGCTTTCCCCAGGCGCGGCACCTGCTACCTGAGTTCAGCTCTGGAACGCTGGCTGCATCCGCTGGGCCTGTTGTCAGGCCCAGCCGCTTTTCGGGCCATTGGTGAAGGTCAGGCGCTGCCCTTGCAGGGTGGCGATCTGGCCTTTTCCTTGGCGCGGCTGATTGAGGATGGGCGCGAGGTTGCGACCCTGCCCGTGGCGATGCTCCCGGAAGAATGGGCCGATCAGATTGAAGCCATCACTGCGCGGCCCCTGGCCTTTGCCGGGCTGGTAAGCCAGCGCCCTTTGGTGATGGGCATTCTGAACATCACGCCCGATAGTTTTTCCGATGGCGGGCGGCATTTCGACGCCTCAGCCGCGATTGAAGCGGGCCACGCCATGCTGCAAGCCGGCGCGGATATTCTGGATATTGGCGGCGAGTCAACGCGCCCCGGCGCAGAACCTGTCCTTCCAGACGAAGAAATCGCCCGCGTCATTCCGGTGGTGCGCGAATTGGCCAAGGCGGCGCCGGTCAGCATTGATACGCGCCATACTGCGACCATGAAGGCCGCTTTGGAAGCCGGCGCTGAAATCATCAATGATGTTACCGCGCTGCGCCATGATCCGGCGGCGGTGGATTTCCTCGCACGCAACCAGGCGCCGATCGTGTTGATGCATATGCCGGGCACTGATCCGCGAGCGATGCAGGCACAGGCCGAATATGCCGATGTGGTGTTGGATGTGGCGCGCTTTCTGCGCGACCGTGTGGCGACGCTTGAAGCGCTTGGCATTGCGCGGGCGCGGATTGCGATTGATCCCGGCATCGGCTTTGGCAAGACCATGGCGCATAACTTGGCCCTGATCGAAGCCCTACCGATCCTGGCGCAGATTGGCTGCCCCATCATGCTGGGTGCGTCGCGCAAGCGCTTCATCGGCACCTTATCAGGCGTGGAACAAGCGGAAGCGCGGCTTGCCGGTAGCCTTGCCGTTGCCTTGGCGGGTGCGGCGCGAGGTGCGGCGATTTTGCGCGTGCATGATGTGGCGGAAACCATCCAGGCGCTTTCGGTTTGGCAGGCTTGCGCGAATGGCCGGGCTGGATAACGAATCACCCCCATGAAGCAAATGCATCTTGGCGCCTTCATGCGCCCCGTCAGCATCCATACCGCCTGGTGGCGCCATCCTGACTCCGCGCCCGAGGCGAATTTCAGCCTCAAGCATTTGGTTCACTGCATCCAAACCCTGGAACGCGGCAAATTCGACGCCTTCTTCATGGCCGATCATCTGGCCGTGCTGAACATGCCAATCGAAGCGCTGAAACGCAGCGGTACCGTCACATCCTTCGAGCCCTTCACGCTTTTATCCGCACTCGCGATGGTGACAGAAAGGATCGGGCTTATCGCCACAGCCTCCACCACCTATGACGCGCCCTATCATATTGCGCGGCGCTTTGCCTCACTCGATCACATCAGCGCCGGCCGCGCGGGGTGGAATATCGTCACCACCTCCAACCCCGATGCGGCGCGCAATTTCGGCATGACCGAACATATGGACCACGCCGAACGCTATGCCCGCGCGCGGGAATTCCATGATGTGGTGACCGGGCTTTGGGACAGTTTCGCGGAAGACGCCTTTATCCGAGACAAGGAAAGCGGCATCTTCTGGGACCCCTCGCGGATGCATAAACTCGATCACGAGGGCAAATATCTTTCCATCGCCGGGCCTTTGAACATCGCACGCCCGGTGCAGGGCTGGCCCGTCATTGTCCAAGCCGGCGCTTCCGATTCTGGCCGGCAACTCGCCGCCGAGGTCGCTGAGATGATCTTCGCCGCCGGCGGACCCGTCGCCGATGCGCGCGCCTATTACGCCGACATCAAATCCCGCGCCGCACGCGCCGGGCGCGATCCGGCACTGGTAAAGATCCTGCCCGGTGCGCTGGTGACGGTGGCGGAAACGGATGACGAGGCCCGCGAAAAACGCGCGCTACTGGATAGCCTGGTGCATCCCGATAGCGGCATAGGCGCGCTTTCCATCGCACTCGGCACAGATGCGCGGGCCTTTGATCTGGACGCGCCCCTGCCCGACATCCCCGAGACCAACCAAAGCCAAAGCGGGCGCCAACGCGTGCTGGAACGCGCGCGCCGCGAAAACCTGACCGTGCGGCAATTGGCCGTGGCACTCGGCGGCTATGGCGGCCTGTCCTTCACCGGCAGCGCCAAAACCATCGCCGATGAAATGCAGCACTGGCTGGAAAGCGATGCCTGCGACGGCTTCAACATCATGTTCCCAACCATCCCAGGCGGGGTTGAGGATTTCGTCCGTTGGGTGGTGCCGGAGTTGCAAAGGCGGGGGATATTCCGGAAGGAATATGCGGGGACCACGCTGCGAGAGCATTTGGGGCTGCCCAGGCCAGGCAATAAATTCTTCGAAAAATGAGACGGGGGCGCTGCCCCCGAGCCCCCACCGGGGTAACAGTGTTACCCCGGACCCCGCCAATCATTGAAAACCGCGATAAACTCAAGCTAACCTCAAACCTTCAAATCACGGCGACAGGCCTCGCCTCACGCAAACGGGAGATAGAAGATGCTTCAAAGACGACACCTGCTCGGCGGCGCAGCAGCGCTCCCCTTCGCCTCCATGGGCGCGCCGGCCATCGCACAAGCACCGCGCGTGCTGAAATACGTGCCGCACGCCAACCTGCCCAATATTGACCCCTTCACCAATACCGCCTTCGTCGCGCGCGACCACGCCTTCCTGGTCTATGATCAGCTTTACGGCATGGACGACAAATTCCAGCCGCGCCCGCAAATGGTCGAAGGCCATGTTGTGGAAAATGACGGCAAGACCTGGCGTTTCACGTTGCGCGAGGGGCTGAAATTCCACGACAATACGCCCGTGCGCGGGCGCGATTGCATCGCCTCCATCAAGCGCTGGGGCCGGCGCGATGCCTTCGGCCAGGTGCTGATGGCGCGGGTGGCCGACATGGTCGAAGTCAGCGACCGCGTGTTCGAGATTCGCCTGAACGCACCCTTCCCAAAAATGCTCGATTGCCTGGCGAAGGTCACCACAAGCTGCCTGTTCATCATGCCGGAACGGCTGGCCAATGTGGACCCCTTCACGAATATCACGGAAGCCATCGGCAGCGGGCCCTATCGCTTCATCCAGAATGAATGGGTCCCCGGTTCGCGCTTGGCTTACGCACGCAATGCGGATTACGTGCCGCGCCAGGAAGCAGCCTCCATGACCGCCGGCGGCAAAGTCACGCATTTTGATCGCGTGGAATGGCTGATCATCCCCGATGCCAGCACCGCCTCCGCCGCGCTGCAATCAGGTGAGATTGATTGGTGGGAACAGCCGACCGCAGATTTGTTCCCGCTTTTCATGCGTGGCGCTGCCGCACGCAATATTCGTGTGGACATCATCAATGATACGGGGCTGATCGGCATTTTCCGCCCGAATCATACCGCAGCACCCTTCAATAACCCGGCGGTGCGCCGCGCGGTGCTGACTGCCGTCAATCAGATTGATTTCATGACCGCGGTGATCGGCACGGCGGGCGTTGAAGGCCGCCCTGATCTCCGCCGCGAAGGCATTGGCTATTTCGCACCGGAAAGCCCCTTGGCGAGCAATATCGGCATGGAACGCATGCGCAAAAGCATTGAAGCCGCGCGCGCTGAATTGCAGGCCGCCGGTGCCATGGGCCAGCGTTTGGTGCTGCTGAACGCAACTGATCTTGCTTCCATCAATGCCGCAACGCTGGTCGGTGCTGACCTGTTCACCCGCATGGGCTTCAATGTGGATCTGGTCAGCACGGATTGGGGCACGCTGGTCGCCCGCCGCGCGAGCAAGAACCCGCTGGAACAGGGTGGCTGGTCCGGCTTCTTCACCTTTTGGTCAGGGATTGATCATTGGAATCCCGCAAG
>JAPLOJ010000166.1:416-4423 GCA_026400795.1 Alphaproteobacteria bacterium | reverse complement strand
TTCGTGATGTCCGCTTCCTTCACCAACCAAGTACTCGCGCAGATCGAACTCTGGACCAATACGGCCCAGTATGAGCGCAAGGTCTATACCCTGCCGAAGCATTTGGATGAGAAGGTGGCGGCGCTGCATCTGGCGAAGGTTGGCGCGACGCTGACGCAACTCACCACGCAGCAGGCCGGCTATATCGGTGTGGATTCCCAGGGTCCCTTCAAGGCCGAACAATACCGTTACTAAAAATCCATACGCCGGGGCGTGGACAGGCGCCGCGCCCCGGCGCAAGCATCCATGCGCGTTTGGTCGCATTTTCCGAGTCGCCAAATGTTCCACTTGGCTTGAAAATGCTCCATCGCGAATCGGGCAACCCGCCCGCGCCACGCATGGATAACGCGCATGGACCTGAGCGCCCTTTTCTCCGCCCTGCTGATGGGTATTGTCGAAGGTTTCACTGAATTCCTGCCGATTTCCTCGACCGGGCATTTGATTCTGCTCGGCGAATTGATCGGCTTTGAAGGCCCGCCCGGCAAGGTTTTTGAAATCTCCATCCAACTCGGCGCAATCCTTGCGGTGTGCTGGATTTACCGCGCGCTGATTGTGGATCTATTGCGCGGCATGTGGCGCCCGGGGCGGGAACGCTATTACGTCATCAACCTCATGCTCGCCTTTCTGCCGGCGGCGATCATCGGCTTTCTGTTCCACAAAACTATCACAACGCTACTGTTCAACCCTTGGGTCGTGTCCATTGCACTCATTCTGGGCGGCATTGCCATTATCGCCATCGAAAAGCTGCGCCCGGCGCCGAGCATCCATAGCGTGCCAGAAATCGGCCCCCTCGCCGCGGTATTGGTCGGGCTTGGCCAGGCGCTGGCGATGATCCCCGGCACATCGCGTTCCGGTGCCACCATCATCACCGCGCTGCTGATCGGAGTGGAACGCCGCACCGCGGCCGAATTCTCCTTCATGCTCGCCATCCCGACCATGTTCGCCGCCAGCTTCTACAGCCTTTGGAAAGTGCGGAGCGAGATTGACCCCAGCGCCTTCGGCCAGATCGGCATAGGTTTCATTGCGGCCTTCATCGTTGCCTTCATCACCGTGCGCGCCGTGCTGGCGCTGATCGGGCGCATTGGCTTCACGCCCTTTGGCTATTATCGCATCGCGCTCGGTACATTGATGCTGGCGGTGCTTACCTTCCGCTGAGATCACCGCCATGCGCCCCGCCTATAGCTTCGCCTATGGTTCCAATACGGATGCGGCGGATTGGCGGGATTGGTGCGCGCGCCATGGGCATGACCCATCAGCGCTGCGCCCCGTGGGAACGGGTCTCATGCCCGATGCTCGTCTTTGTTTCGATTTTTTCGGCAAGGGCCGAGGCGGCGGGGTGCTCAATTTCCAGCCTCGGCTTGGCGGTTATGTTGAAGGCGTGCTGCTGGAAGTGACCGAACCCGCCTGGCGCGCGCTGGATCAGAAGGAAGGCGTGCCGCAAGCCTATCAGCCGCGCCTGCGCCAGATCATCACCGCCACAGGCAATGCCGAAGCCGCCATCGCCTATCAGGTGCGCCCGGAACGCTGCGAAAATTTCGTCATGCCATCAGCCAAGTATGTGGAGATTGTCTGCCGGGGCTTTGCCGCGCATGGCCTGGATACCGCACCCGTTGTGGCAGCCGCGCGAAATGGGGAAGGCTGCCATGTACTCTCAGATGTCTTCGTCTATGGCACGCTGATGCAAGGCGGCTTCTGGCATGCCCAGGCGCAGGCGGCCGGCATCACAGCCATCACGCCGGCACATGCACAAGGGCGGCTGCATGATCTGGGCGATTACCCAGCCCTCACCCTTACGGACAAGGCACCGGTACAAGGCGAAATCCTGACCTTTAAGGATATCGCCGCCGCCCTGCCCATTTTGGATGAGATTGAAGATGCAGCGCCGGAGGGCGCCGATACCGGAATGTATCGCCGCACCATCATCACTGCCACGGATGCCATGGGCCAACAGCGACGCTCCTGGGCTTATGTGATGAGCCCAGAAAAATTATGCGATGCGCCCATCATCACAATAGGGGATTGGCGCAGGCGCTAAGCTTCAGTGTTCTTCGTCGCGATCCGTGCCGACTTCGATATCTTCCGCGATATCCTCGGCATCATCCTCCAGCTCCTCGGCGTCTTCAATCGCCTCATCGCCTTCGATATCTTCCACTTCGATATCATCGGGCTCTGCCGCTGGGGTGCCGGGGGCCTTCTTCAGCCGCTCATCGGGTATATTCGCCGCACCGCGCCGCAGGCGCGGTTGATCGGCCGGCTGTTCGACACCGCATTTCGGGCAATGCGCCGGGCTGCGCGTCATGTCGTAGAACTTCGCGCCGCAACCTACGCAGGTCCGCTTCAGGCCGAGTTCGGGCTTTGCCATGGAAACGCCTCATGAAGACCGCAGGGCGCGGTATAGGGTTTGGGCACGCCACAGCTAGACAGACAGAATCAGCCAAACCGCGACGCGACCCGGAAAATAGGGTGGCGCGCATTGCCACGCCCGGCCCTGCCATGTCAAACGGCCCCCATGTCCACCGCCGCCCCCCGCCCCTTCCGCGCCAGCAAACCCACCGCCCCGCTCTCCGGCCAGGCCGGCGTTGCGGGCGATAAATCCATCAGCCACCGTGCGCTCATGTTCGGCGCGCTGGCGGTGGGCACCACCGATATCACCGGCCTGCTGGAAGGGGAGGATGTGCTCCGCACCGCCGCCGCCATGCGGGCACTCGGCGCCGAGGTGGAACAGCTTGCCCGCGGCCAATGGCGGGTTTCGGGCCGCGGCGTGGGCGGCCTGACCGAACCGGCCGATGTGCTGGATATGGGCAATTCCGGCACCGCGGCGCGGCTATTGCTGGGCTTGCTCTCCGGCCATCCGCTTTTCGCGGTGATGACGGGCGATGCCTCGCTCCGCCGCCGCCCCATGAAGCGGGTGACAGACCCGCTTTCGGCCACTGGTGCGCAATTCTGGACCCGGGAGGGTGGCCGCCTGCCGCTGGCCGTGCGCGGCGCGCAGGACCCTCTGCCGCTTGATTACCGCCTGCCTGTGGCCTCCGCTCAGGTCAAAAGCGCCTGCCTGCTGGCTGGGCTTTGTGCGCCAGGCATCACCCGCGTGGTGGAACCGGAACCTACGCGCGACCATACGGAAAACATGCTGCGCCATTTCGGCGCCATGGTGGCGGTGGAAGACACGGCCGAAGGGCGCGTCGTGCGCCTGGATGGCCAGCCGGAATTGAAGGCCGCGCCCATCAGCGTGCCGGGTGATCCATCCTCAGCCTCCTTTCCGCTGGTCGCCGCACTTTTGGTGCCGGGCTCACGCATTCGCCTCACGCAAATCGGACTCAATCCTTTGCGCACCGGGCTTTTCACCACGCTCAGGGAAATGGGTGCCGCGCTCAAGATCGAAAACGCCCGGATCGAAGGCGGTGAGGCTGTGGGCGATATCATCGGCGAATACACCGCGCTGAAGGCCGTGGATGTGCCGCCCGGGCGCGCCCCTTCCATGATTGATGAATACCCCATCCTGGCCGTGGCCGCTTCCTTCGCGCGGGGCACCACGCGCATGCGCGGCCTTGCTGAATTGCGCGTGAAGGAAAGCGATCGGCTGGCCGCCACCGCCGCGCTGCTGGAAGCCAATGGCGCCAAGGTCAGCATTGAAGGCGATGATCTGCTGGTCCATGGCACGGGCGCACCGCCGGCCGGCGGTGGGATGGTCACCACGCATATGGATCACCGCATCGCCATGGCCGCCCTGGTCATGGGCCTTGCCTCGCAAAATCCGGTCACGGTGGATGATGCGAGCTTCATTGATACCTCCTTCCCTGGCTTTGCCGCGCTGATGAACCGCCTGGCCGGGTCGGACGCGATCCGCGCCGCATGAAGCTGCCCGCTGGGTCAGTGATTGCAGTCGACGGCCCTGCCGCCGCGGGCAAGGGCACGCTCGCCCGCCGCCTGGCAGCGGAACTCGGCCTGCCTTACCTCGATACCGGCCT
>JAPLOJ010000166.1:0-398 GCA_026400795.1 Alphaproteobacteria bacterium | reverse complement strand
GATCGCGGCATAGACCCCCAGGATGCCCGCGTGGCTGAAGCCGAGGCTTGCGCGCTCACGCCCGAAGACCTCGCGCGCGGCGATTTGCGCGGCTCCTTGGCCGACATGGCCGCCAGCAAGGTCGCCGCCATCCCCGCCGTGCGCGCTGCCCTGCTCGATTTCCAGCGCCGCTTCGGCGCCACGCAGGGCGCCGTGCTGGATGGGCGGGATATCGGCACCGTGGTCTTCCCCAATGCGCCAGTGAAGCTTTTCATCACCGCAAGCGTGGCAGAACGCGCCCGCCGCCGTTTTCTGGAACTGACAGGCCGCGGTGTCGCCGCCGACCCCGCCCAGGTGGAAGCCGAAATCCGCGACCGCGACGCGCAAGACGCCAATCGCCCCGTGGCCCCCCTGAAACC
>JAPLOJ010000026.1 GCA_026400795.1 Alphaproteobacteria bacterium | reverse complement strand
GGCGCGCATTGAAGGCCGCGTTGCCATTCATGATTTCAGCAAATTCTGGGACATGATGCGCCAGCGCCCCGGCAGCATTCGTGGGCCTCTCACGCCCGAACAGCGCGCAAAAAAGCCGCCAGTTGAACAGCCGATTATGCGTATCCATCCTATCACCGGGCGGCCTGTGCTTTACTGCAATTGCGGCTATGCCATGTATATTGAAGGCATGGAGCGCGCGGAATCTGATGCGCTGCTGGATTATTTGTTCCGCCATCAGGCGCAGGATAAATACCTTTATACGCATGAATGGACTGAAGGTGATGTGCTGATCTGGGACAATATCGGCACCATGCATAATGCGGTGGCGGATTACGTGCCGGGCGAGGATCGCTACATCCTGCGCGTGCAGGTAATGGCAACACTCGATTACGCGGCGCTGGCGGCATGAAGCTGCTGACTTTTCAGGGTGCGCATGGCGCTGCCCTTGGTGGGGTGGTGGGGGAAAGCGTGGTCGCCCTTCGCCCAGCCTTATCAGCCGCAATGCGCGCGGCGGGTGAAGCTGATCGCAGTGCGGAGATCATCCCTGGCGATATGGTCGCACTACTCCGCAATGAGGCCGCGATGACGGCTGCGGGCCGTGCGATTGCCTTTGCCGCACGGGCGGAAAATGCCGCGCTACGCCAACCGCTTGCAGGTGCCATGCTCCTGGCACCGCTGATGCCGGGCAAGATTCTGGGTGTCGGGCGCAATTACGGTGACCACGCCAAGGAAGTGGGCGGCCCCAAGCTTGAAATGCCGCGCATTTTCATGAAGCCCACAAGCTCCGTTATCGGGCCAGGCGCCGTGGTGAAGATTCCGCACGATGTGAAGAAGCCCGATTGGGAAGTGGAACTTGGCGTGGTGATCGGCAAACCCGCGCGCGATGTGCCGGAAGGCGTCGCGCTGGATTACGTGGCGGGCTACACCGTGCTGAATGATGTCAGCGCGCGGGAATTTCAATACGATGTGCCGCTTGCCATGACATCCTTCGCCAAGGGCATGGATGGCTTCTGCCCCATGGGCCCTTGGATCGTGACACCGGAAGAAGTCGGTGAGCCTTGGATGCTGGATGTGAAATGCTGGCTGAATGGCGAAAAAGTGCAGCATGGCAATACGCGCGATCTGATCTTTTCTGTCTCCGCGCTTATTGCCTTTCTCTCGCGCTACATGACGCTGGAGCCTGGCGATGTGATTGCAACCGGCACGCCGGCCGGGGTTGGGCATTTCCGCGATCCGCCGCGCTATTTGAAGCCGGGCGATAAGCTCAGGCTGGAAGTGGAACGCGTTGGCGTGCTGGAACATTCGATTGGTTGAAATAACAGGGAGGCAAGAATGAAAAAGACTTTTCTGACCGCGGCTTTGGCCGCGCTGCTGGCGCTGCCTGCCTGGGCGCAGCCCAAGGCGCCCGGCACCGATTACCCGAACCGCCCGGTGCGCGTGGTGGTGGCACTCGCCCCTGGCGGCAATGCCGATATCAATGCGCGCCTGATTTCAACTGCGTTGTCGCAGCAATTGGGCCAGCAATTCGTGGTGGAAAATCGCCCCTCGGGCGGTGGCACCGTTGCCTTTGAAACCATCGCGCAAACGCCGCCTGATGGCTATACGCTGCTGGTGGGTGCGCTTGGATCGCACGCGCTCAATATCGGGCTTTATGGAGACAGGCTGCGCGTGCATCCGCTGACCGGGGTGGACCACATCACCATCAGCAGCCATTCCGCCATTGTGCTGGCGGTGCATCCTTCGCTTGGCGTGAATACGCTCGCCGAGTTTCGTGCCTTGCTTGCCGCCAATCCGAACAAGTTCGATTTTGGGTCTTCGGGCAATGGCACCACCGGGCATATTTCCTCGGCGCTGATGCTGCATCTGATGGGTGTTCAGGCGCAGCACGTGCCTTATCGCGGATCGGCCGCGTCCTTTGCTGATCTTGCGGTGGGGCGCATAGCGTTCCAGTCAGACACAATTTCCTTCCTGGCCGATCACATCCGCGCCGGCACGGTACGCGGCCTTGTGATAGCAACGCCGGAACGCTCACCCATGGCGCCCGATGTGCCCACTTCCGCCGAAGCGGGCCTGCCCGCTTTCCAGGCCACGACTTGGACGCCATGGTCAGCCACACTCGGTACGCCACTGCCGATCCGGCAGTTTCTTTATGAGCAAATCGCCATTGCGCTCCGCAAGCCCGAAATGCGGGATAGGTTGATCCAGCTTGGCAATACCATTCCGGATGGCATGACGCCGGACGCAACGCGCGCGTTTATCGCGAGCGAAATTGACAAATGGGTGCCGATTGTCCGCGCTACGGGCGCACGTGTGGATTGATGGGACCTGCAAGATGAAGATCGAAAGACGCGCGCTATTTAGTGCCTTGGCCGCAAGTGCATTGCCTGGGATTGCGCAAGCGCAAGACATCACCTGGCCCACCAAACCCGTGCGCGTGGTGGTGCCTTACGCCGCCAGTGGCGGGACGGATATTCTGGTGCGCGCGATTGGTGAGGCGTTGCGCAACACCCTGCCCCAGCCCTTCATCGTCGAAAATCGCGCGGGTGCGGCGGGGGTGATTGGTTCCGAAGTTGTGGCGCGCGCGGAACCCGATGGGCATACCTTGCTAGTCGTGGTTTCAACCCATGTCATGAACAAATACCATCTGCCCAGCATGCCTTATGACGCGATCCGCGATTTCACGCCGATTGCGATGTTGACGCGTAACACCATGGTGCTGGTCGCGGGCGCTAATCAGCCTTTTGATTCGCTTAGCACCATGCTTGCCTATGCCAAGGCCAATCCCGGTAAGGTCGGCACTGGTTCAACCGAGGCGCTGTCTTCCTTCATCGGGCAGGAAATGGCGCGGCGCGCGGGGGTGGAAATGCCCGATATCGCCTATCGCAGCGGCGGGCCTCTCATGAACGACATCGTCGCTGGCCATTTGCCGAGTGGTTGGACCAGCACGGTCAGTGCCATGCCGCATATGCAAACCGGGCGCGTGCGTGTGCTGGCCGCCTCTACCGGCACGCGTTCGCCCTTCTTCCCGGATGCGCCAACGCCTTCCGAACAAGGCGTGCGTGATTTTGATCTTTCCGGCTGGGTCGCCATGTTGGGGCCGCCGCGCATGGCGCCCGCTCTGGTGGATCGCATCTACCGCACCGTCAGTGCAGTTTTCGCCGATGAGACCTTCAAGCAACGGCTGGTGGCGCTTGGTGTGGAAGCCGATATGCGCCCAGGCGCAGCGCTGCTGGAAGCCATGCAGCGCGATGATCGCATTTGGGCCGCGGCGAGTGCTGCCGGCCATATCCGTCCTCAATAAGCAACAAAGGAAATCTTATGGCCAACCCATCGCTTCGGAAGGCGCTTGACGAAAAGCGCTTCATCCTCGCCCCCGGTGTCTTCGACATGATCTCGGCCAAGATCGCCGATGGTATGGGGTTTGACTGCATTTATGGCACAGGCTTTGGCGCTGTTGCCTCGGCGCTTGGTGTCGCAGATGCGGGCATTGCCACCTATGCGGATATGGTGGCGCGCATGGGCACCATGGCGCGCGGGTGCAAAACGCCTTTGGTCGCGGATGCCGATACGGGCTATGGTGGTCTTTTGAATGTGCGCCACACCACGCTTGGCTATGAAGCCGCCGGCATGACAGGCATTCAGCTTGAAGATCAGGAAATGCCGAAGAAATGCGGCCACACGCCTGGCAGGCGCGTGATCCCGGCTGAGGAAATGGTGCTGAAAATCAAGGTTGCCGCCGAAGCGCGGCGCGATCCGAATTTCCTGATTGTGGCGCGCACAGATTCACGCACCACGCTCGGTCTGGAAGAAGCCATCCGCCGCGGGCGCATGTATGGCGATGCGGGCGCTGACATTGTTTTCATCGAAAGCCCGGAAAGCGAAGATGAACTGCGTGCCATCGGCAAGGCGATTTCCAAGCCTCTGCTTGCGAATATGGTGGAAGGTGGGCGCACGCCCATTCTGCCCGCCGCGCGCTTACAGGAAATTGGCTATGCCATGGCGATCTATCCCGCCATTGGCTTCCTCGCCGCCGCTGCCGCCTTGGAACGCGCCTATGCGCATCTGAAGACAACGGGCGATAGCCTGGCGCTTGGCGAATCCTATGGCTTCAAGAAAATGACCGCTCTCATGGGCTTCCCGGATGTTTGGGATTTTGAAAAGAAATGGGCTGTTCCAGAAAAGGACACTGCAGCATGAGCGCGCTTCCAGAAGTGAAGGCTTTGGTCTTCGATGTTTTTGGCACGGTGGTGGATTGGCGCAATGGTATCGCGCGCGATTCACGCACATTCCTGGCCCGTCACGGACGCAGCGATATTGACCCGCATCGCTTCGCCGATGCCTGGCGCAAGCGCTACCAACCCGCCATGGAAGAAGTGCGCAGCGGCCGCCGCCCCTTCACGCGGCTTGATGTGCTGCATCGTGAGAACCTTGATGGCGTCTTGAAGGATTTCGGCGTTAGCACGGCGGGCGTAGGTGAGGAGGAGCTTGAGTGGCTCAACCGCGCCTGGCATCGGCTGGACCCCTGGCCCGATACCATCCCAGGGCTTATCCGCCTGAAGGCCAAGCATTTCATCGCGCCATTATCCAACGGGAATATCCTGCTGCTCGCTAATATGGCGAAGCGCGCGGGTATACCTTGGGACGCGATCCTGGGGGCCGAGGCCGCGAAAGCCTATAAGCCGCAGCCGGAAGCCTATTTGCGCACCTGCGAGATTTTGGGCCTGCAACCGGCGCAGGTCGCGCTGGTTGCCGCGCATAACGGCGATTTGGCCGCTGCGCGCAAATGTGGCTTATCCACCGCTTTCGTCCTCCGCCCCAATGAACACGGGGCGGATCAGGCAACGGATACGAAGGCCGAACAGGATTGGGGCGCGATTGCGACTAGCTTTGAGGATTTGGCCGATAAGCTTGGTTGCTGAACGGCTTTTCCGCGCCGGGGTTTACTCGGCGCGGATATTCCCTTCACGGATCACGGGCGTCCATTTCGCGTGATCACGCGCAATCAGTGCCGCGAATTCCGCAGGGCTGGAGGCAATGACGTCAGCCGCCTGCACGCGCTGCACGGTTTCCTTCACCTCGGCTGAGGTGATGATGGCGCGAAACACGCGATTAGCCGAAGCCACCACATCATCTGGCATCCCCGCAGGTCCGACAATGCCGTGCCAGGTCATCGCCTCAAAGCCTGGGAAGGTTGCGGCCACGGCGGGCACACCCGGCAGCGCCGCAACCGGCGCTGGCGTGCCGATTGCCAAGGCACGCACGCGCCCTTCACGAATAAAGGGAAGCGCGGTGGAGACAGAGGGGAAGGAGAATTCGGTTTCGCCCTGGATCAGGCTCCGCATCACATCAGCGCCGCTTCGGTAATGCACGGCCGTCAGCTTCACGCCGGCGCGGCGGCCCAGCAATTCCGCGGCCAAATGGCTGACATGGCCAACACCTGGTGAGGCATATTGAATGCCATCGGCGCGCGCCCGCGCACGGGCCATCAAGTCTTCCAACGTTTGCACGGGCAGATTGGCCGGCACAATCACCGCGATAGGCAGATTGACCAAATGCGAGATCGGCGTGAAGGCGCGCATCGGGTCGTAGTTCAACGCGGGTTGCAATTCCTTGCCGATGCAATTGGCGCCGAGATCCGCCATCATCAGCGTATAGCCATCCGGCCGGCTTTGCGCGACGAAAGCCCCCGCAATGGCCCCACCGGCGCCAGAGCGGTTTTCCACCACCATCGCCTGACCATTCGCCTGCGCGGCAAAGCCATTGGCCACCAGGCGGGAAAGCGTATCCACAGCGCCGCCCGCGCCGAAGGGCACAATCAGCCGCACCTGCCGATCCGGCCAAGCGGATTGCGCGGAAACCACTGATGGCAGCAGCGACGCAAGGCCCAAACCGGCAAAGCCGCGGCGTGAAATGGAAATGGACATGGCAAGAAACCTCCCGTTTCGGCTTATTTTGGCATCGCATGGGCTTCCTGCAAGCGCCGCCTCGCGGTTAAGGTTTCGCCTGAATTTTCAAGAAAGGTCCGCCGCATGACTTGGTCCATTGTCGCGCATGATCCCGCCACGGGCGCCTTCGCGGTTGCAGTCACTACCTGCAACCTGGCGGTTGGCGCCACCTGCCCTTTCATGAAATCGGGCGTCGGTGCCGTCAGCACGCAGTCCATGAGCAACCGCTATTTGGGCCCCGCGGTACTGCACGGGCTGGAACGCGGCCTGACGCCCGCCAAGGCAATTGAGGCAGCGCTGGTGGGCGATGAAGGCAAGGGCTTGCGCCAGATCCACGCGGTAGATCGCCATGGCCGCAACGCCGCCTGGACCGGCGATAATTGCGTTGAATGGTGCGGGCATATTGGGGGCGATGGCTTCAGCGTGGCGGGCAATATGCTCTCGGGCGGCGCCGTGGTGCAGGCAAGTTTTGACAGCTTCCGCGCCAATGCCGGGCTTGCGCTGCCGGAACGCCTGATCACGGCGCTTGATGCCGGAGAAGCCATGGGCGGAGATAAGCGCGGGCGGCAATCCGCAGCACTTGTACTGACCACGACCGAGGATTTCCCCGATATCAATCTGCGCGTTGATGATCACACCGCGCCGCTTGCGGAATTGCGACGCCTGCTGGGCCTTTGGCGTATTCAGGCGGAACCTGGGCTGGCTTCCCGTCCGAGCAAGGCCCATCCATCCGGCGAAACCGATCTTGATGTGATTGAAGCCGCCTGGATTGCGCGCGGTTTGGATTTACGCCTGAGGCGCCCGTGAAAGGAACGCATTGACCATGAAGACTTATCGAATTGCCGCCATGGGTGGCGATGGCATCGGGCCGGATGTCATCAAGGCGGGCTGCCATGTTTTGCAGGCTTTGGCTGAAAAGAATGGCAGCTTCGCGCTGAGCTTCCAGGACTTCGATTGGGGCAGCGATTACTATCGCCGCACTGGCCGGATGATGCCCGCCGATGGCTTACAGCAATTGGAAGGCTTTGATGCGATCTTCTTCGGCGCTGTCGGTGCACCGGATATTCCTGACCATGTCACGCTGTGGGAGCTAAGGCTCGCGATCTGCCAGGGCTTTGACCAATACGCCAATGTCCGCCCAACGCGCCTTCTGCCTGGCATCAAGGGGCCATTGCGGCCTGATCTGGGTGAGCAGATTGATTGGGTAATTGTGCGCGAGAACAGCGAAGGCGAATATGCCGGCGTTGGCGGGCGCGCACATCGCGGTTTGCCGATTGAAGTCGCCATGGATGTTTCCGTCTTCACCCGCGAAGGCGTGGCGCGCATCTGCCGCCATGCCTGTGAAGTTGCCATGGCGCGCCCGCGCAAGCATTTGACGGTGGTGACGAAATCCAACGCGCAGCGCCACGGCATGGTGATGTGGGATGAGGTGTGCGCCGAAATCACCGCGCAATATCCGACCCTCACCGTTGAGAAGATGCTGGTGGATGCCATGACCGCGCGCATGGTGATGAAGCCCGGCAGCGTTGACACCGTGGTCGCCACCAATCTGCACGCCGATATCCTTTCCGATCTGGCCTCGGCCTTAGCGGGTTCGCTGGGCATTGGCGCTACAGGCAATATTGATCCGTCACGCAAGCGCCCTTCCATGTTTGAACCGATCCATGGCTCGGCTTTTGATATCACCGGCAAAGGCATTGCCAATCCGCTTGGCGCTTTCTGGACCGCTTCCATGATGCTGGAACATTTGGGCGAAGCGCCCGCCGCCGCCAAGCTGATGCGCGCGGTGGAAATGGTGACAAGCCGCGGAGATGTGCTGACGCCTGACCTCGGCGGTAAGGCCACCACGGATCAGGTGACGGAAGCGATCATCAACGCCATTCGCGGCGTCAATCTTTAGTCCCACTCGCAACAAAGGAACACGTCCATGGAATTCGTTGATCTCAGCCGTGAAATCTTTCACCGCACCCAGACGCATCCAAGCCACCCGCCTGTTGTCATGACAGTCTGGGGTGATCATTCCGAAAAGAAGGTGGCAGGCAATACAACCTTCACCAGTAAGGCGCTCTATTTTTCCATGTCGGATCACGCCGGCACGCATGTGGATGCGCCGGTGCATTTCGACCCGCGCCCTGATGCGCTTTCGGTCGAACAAATGCCCCTTGAGAAATTCTATACTAGCGCCATTTGCCTTGACCTTTCCCATGTGCCGCTGAAACACGCCATCACGGTGAAGGAGATGGAGGCAGCGCTTGCAGCATCAGGCCAGGAAATCCGCAAGGGCGATACGGTGCTGATTTGGATGGCGACGAATGAAAGACTGCTCGGCAAACCTGGCTATGTGCATGACTTTCCGGGCCTCGCACTGGAATCAGTCCATTGGCTCGCGGATCGCGGCATTGGCATGTTCGGCGTGGAAGCCATCAGCCCTGCCCCGGAAGGCGAGTTGAATTTCCAGGCGCATATGGCCTGCGCGGAACGCGGCATTACGCATATGGAATGCCTTGCCAATCTCGATAAGCTGATTGGTCGCGGGCGCTTCACCTTCATTGGCTTTCCGCTGAAAATCAGGGGTGGCACGGCAAGCCCCATCCGGGCCGTTGCCATGTTCCCCTGATATCCTCTGGGATCAGCGCCCGCGGAAACGTGGCGGGCGCTTTTCCCGAAAGGCGGCCTTGCCTTCGGCGAAATCATCTGAAGCGCGAATGGCGCCCATGCGCTGGCCGTGGATGGCCATTTGTTCTGATGGTCCGCGCGGCAGGATTTCCTCAGTCACCATGCGCTTCAATTCCGCCACAACCATCGGCGCCATGCCGGTCAGTTCCAAAGCCCAAGCCTTGGCGGTCTCAAGCGCCTTGCCATCTT
>JAPLOJ010000331.1 GCA_026400795.1 Alphaproteobacteria bacterium | reverse complement strand
GCCTGATGGCGGTGCGCGCGGCCTGGGGGGAAGAAATCGGCGCATGAGCAGCACCATCATCACCGCCATTCGTGGCCGCCGCGTTTGGGACAGTCGCGGGCGGCCAACCGTGGAAGCGGAAATCACCCTGGCCGGCGGCGCGACAGGCCGCGCCATTGCGCCCGCAGGTGCGAGCACCGGCAGCGGTGAGGCTTTAGACAAACGCGATGGTGGCGCGGCCTTTGGCGGTTATGACGTGACCGCGGCGGTGGATGCCGTGAACCGCGAATTGGCCCCTGCCCTGCTGGGGATGGATGCGCGCGCGCAAGCCGCTTTGGATGCGCGGCTGATCGCGCGCGATGGTACACCGCAAAAAATGCGCCTGGGCGCCAATGCGACGCTCGCCGTTTCCATGGCCGCCGCCCATGCGGCAGCGGCGGCGGCTGGTCTGCCGCTCTGGCGCTATCTGGGCGGTGATGCGCCGGATTTATTGCCTTTGCCGCAAATCCAGATTCTCGGCGGCGGCGCCCATGCCGGGCGGCGCGTGGATATCCAGGATTTTCTTGTGATGTGCCCGGCCGCGACCAGCTTTGCCGAGGCGCTCGATTGGACCGCCGAAGTCTATCGGGCTGCGGGTGCCATCATGAAGCAGCGCGGGCTGCTGCAAGGTGTTGCCGATGAAGGCGGCTGGTGGCCGGCCTTCACCGCCAATGAACAGGCTTTGGAAACCCTTGTTGCCGCCATCGAAAAAGCAGGTTTTGCGCCGGGCCGGCAAGTGGCGATTGCGCTGGACATTGCAGCAACCGATTTCGGCAAGGGCGGACAGTATAAGCTTGGGTTGGAAGGCCGCGAACTCGGCACGGATGAAATGATCCGCATGTTGCTTGGCTGGATCGCGGCCTATCCGATCGCGTCCATCGAAGACCCGCTGGCCGAGGATGACGCGGCGGGTTTTGCCGCCTTCACCCGCGAAGTGGGCGGGCGCATTCAGGTGGTGGGCGATGATTTCCTGGTGACGGATGCCGCGCGTGTCCGCCGCGCCGCCGCCATGGGTGCCGCCAATACCGTGCTGATCAAGCCAAACCAGCGCGGCACACTCACGGAAGCCAAAGCCGCCTGGGATGCGGCGCGGGAAGTGGGCTTCGCCGGCATTGTCAGCGCCCGTTCTGGTGAGACCGAGGATGTCACCATTGTCCACCTGGCCATGGGCTGGGGGGTTGGCCAATTAAAGGTGGGTTCCTTCGCCCGGTCTGAGCGCATGGCCAAATGGAATGAGGCACTTCGCGTGGAAGAAAGCCTCGGCGCCCGGGCGCGTTTTGCGGGCGGTGCCTATCTGGGGCAGTCCCGCCCATGAAGGTGCTGCTGCATTATAATGCGGGGCCGGGCCTGGCCGCGCAGCTTGCCACCCTGCCCGGCATTGATCTGACCATCTGCCCTGAGGCCGATGCAGCGCTTTACGCGCGCCTGCTGCCGGAGATTGAGGTGATCTGGCACGTACTTCGCCCCATCACCGCCGCAGATATCGCTGCCGCGCCCAAGCTCCGCCTGATCCAGAAAATCGGCGTGGGCGTGAATACGATTGACCTGGAAGCGGCCCGCGCGCGCGGCATTGCGGTATGCAATCTGCCAGGCACCAATAGCCAGGCGGTGGCGGAGATGGCGCTGCTGCTGATGCTCGGCGCGCTCCGCCGCATCGCCTATTTTGATGCGGAGACTCGGGCCGGGCGCGGCTGGTCCCAGCCCCCTGCTCTACAGGATGGGCTGTTTGAATTGGGCGGGCGCAAAGTGGGCTTGGTCGGCTACGGCGCGGTGCCCCGCCTGCTCGCCCCCATATTGCAGGCCATGGGGTGTGAGGTTTTGTACACCGCCCGCGCCCCGAAGCCCGAGGCGATCGGCACCTTCCGCCCGCTGGACGCGCTTTTGGCAGAAGCGGATGTGGTCTCCCTCCATATCCCCGAAACGCCTGAAACCCGTGGCCTGATCAATAAAGCAGCAATTGCACACATGAAGGCAGGCGCAGTGCTGGTGAATACGGCACGGGGCGGGTTGGTGGACCAGGCAGCGCTGGTGGCAGCACTGCAATCGGGCCATTTGGGTGCGGCGGGGCTGGATGTATTCGCAGCTGAGCCGCTGGACCGCGCCGAACCTTTGCTTGGCCTGCCCAATGTGGTGTTGGCGCCGCATATTGCCTGGCTTTCCACCGGAACCTTCGCCCGATCCTTCAGCATCGCGGCGGAGAATTGCCAGCGACTCCAGCGGGGCGAGGCCTTTTTGCATCGGGTGGCGTGAGGCGATTGGCCCCTCATCAATCATCCTGGGGCGGGGGAATAACCAAGGCGTTGAAAAAGCCCCCACGACGCTTCCGCATATGGCGAATAACGCAACGCAAAACTATGAATCTTCTCTCAGGAACAATAACTCTTCCCTAAAACACCCTTAATCTGATAGCCTTTTTACCATGTCTAATTCGAATACCGAACTTGACCGCTTTAGGTCAGATTCCTTTGAGCCAATGAGCTTTCGTGAGAGGGGGGCGACGGTCCCCTTCACGACTCCATTGCTGCTCAATGCACGTATTCGTGGCGCGAGTTCCGGGCGTGGATTTGAGATGGTTGTGGCCAATCCTTCCGGCGGTCGCGGGGCCTTGATTTTGCCTTGGTCATCAATGCCAGAAATATGTGCACCAACGCTCTTTGATCGCCATCTTTGGGAGGGCTTGGCCAGTTCCGATGACGTCTCCCCCGTCGGGATCAGACGTGAGGCACAAAGGCTTGCGGTGCAGGGCCTCGCGGGGCGCGGCCCTGCGATTTCGGCAAAGGATGCGCAGCGGCGCGACCAAACAGGCCTGCGCCTTATGCGCTCCATGCTGCTTGAAAGCCTAATCACTGCCTTGGAAGCCCCAATCGTAACTGCAGCAAGGTCAAGCGCTGCGGAGGGAGAGTCTTTTCTGAAGCGGGCGGAACGCGCGTTTACACGTGCTGCTGCCATCGCGAAGATGCCGGTCGCAACTTTCACAGCTGACCTTGAAGCCCTTGCTGTTGCATTGAGCGGGGCTACCCCGACGATGGAGGGAGAGGACGCGCGGCTGCGTGAACTGCTCTCAAAGCTTAAAGATATGTCAAATGAAATCACCGATTGGATTGGGGACCAGCAACCGGAAGCAACGCATATCATGGCAGCGAATTTCATTGTGGAGACCGCCAGCCAGACCCTGGAATGCGCCGAAATTGCTTTGGCCAGCACTGATACGTTAATCGCCGATCTTGGCCTAATGATGCCGAGCTGGCGGGCCGGGAAGGACAATATCCTTGAGCGAGCAAAGGGTCCTGAATGGGTCTTGGATGGCTGGAAAACCCCAATCGCGCTGTGGAAATCGGCTGACGCGAACCAGCGTCGTGCCGCGATATGGGAAATTGCACTGCTCGCACCAATCCTACCCCGCGAAGCAAAAGCTTGGCTGGGCAAAGTAAGTGATTGGCGGGAAACGCCGCGGCGCATCACTCAGGTAGTACGAGACAAGGCGGATTGGCGCAGCGGCAGTGTCATGGAAATTGTAGCGCGTAACGAAAACCTCATTGGCGCGTCAATTTCTTATGAGAATCGTATCACCCCTATGATTATGCCACGCGGAAAAACTAGGCTATCTCGGCAGCGGGACGGCGCAGCGATCAATACGAATCAGATCATCACAAAGAGTAAACTGGACGGCAAAACGCCAGAAAGACAGGTCGAAGCTGGGATAACCAGAAATCAAGCGGTCAAGGGAAGCGTTAGTGTAACCAGTAGAGTCCTGGGCGGCCAGATTCAAGTCGCATCTGATGCTGCGCTTGAAAAAATCGTGATGCTGGTAGACCGGCTTGCCAATCCCGAAATCCATGAGCGACTTCTTGGTCCTTCGCTACGGCGCCTGAAGCGTCTGCGTCCACCTAGGCCTGCAAGCCTGATGCGGCTACTTTTCCTGCCAATTTCAGGCGCGTTGATTGACGCGCCGCAATGGCGGCGGTCAGATGGGCGAGTTCCACGCTCGGCACTCGGGCCCTTGCTTCAGTCACTAAGCCGCGTAATCGGGCCTCAAACCGAAGCTATCTCGATCCAGCTACGTGGTGGCAGCCTTGATGACATCAAATTGGTAGATCGTTGCGGCCGCCAATTATGGAACCTGGCAGCCGATGCTGCGCCACGCCTGAGCCTGAGCCCTTCCTGGGCCAGCGTTGGATTGAGCGAGCAGGATTTCGATGCGGTTAGGAATTTGGCAGGTGCACTTTGGCGCCACGCAGGCCCTTTATGGGATGGCATGCAACAGGTCGGCGGTGTCTTCAGCGCGGCTGTGGAGACACTTTTGCAGCGCGCCGCACGCCCCTCCAATTTCCTGAGCCTTATCCGCGATCTGCCAACTCAAGTCAGTGGCATGATTGAGGATGCTTTGAACCTATGGGTCGGCGCTTCCTTAACGGAGATTGCGGAAGATGATTTCGCAACCGGCGCACGGCTCGCCCGAGAAATTGGCGTGATCATCGTGGCGCTTGAGGAACAACCCAAGATCACCGCAAAAATAGATGCGAGAGAGTTGGTCTCACATCGACGTAACTTAGAGCTATTTTGCCGATCAAGCTATCGGGAAGTGGTTTCGGTGCATGTCACGAAAGCCCTGCTTGAATTGGCCCCTGACCATTCAGTTGAGTTGGGCGAGATTGAAGCCATGGCGCGGGTCGCACGAAGCCTTGAAGAGACCGGCAAGCGTTTCGGTCCGCCTCAAAGCTACGCGGCACTTCAAGATGAGTTTCGGGCACAGATGGAAAAACTGCGGCAGAATGATGCGAATGCCGCGGTCACGCCAATGGAAATTGCGCGTATTGAGGAGATTCTGATCGGTCAGGAGGAAGCGGAATTCTTCCTCCGGCGCCCCCGCAGGCGAGGTGCGCAAGGACGATGATGGTGGCTTTCCCAACCGACAAAACCCCCATCAATTGCGCGGATGCGAAGGCGCCCGATCCGCGAAGGCGAATTCGCCGCAGCGGTGAATCGGTCGCCGAAATAACGGCTACAGCGGCATCCATCCTGATGGATGACGTTGGAGAGCCCGATCCGCGAAGGCGAATTCGCCGCAGCGGTGAATCGGTCGCCAAAACAACGGCTACAGCGGCATCCATGCTGATGATTGGAATAGCGTTGCAGGAACAGGCATGGTGACCTTTGCCTGAAATCACGCCCCCAGCGCAAACCGCGGCAGCACGCAATGAGATTGCCTCCTTCGCCATGCTGGGCGCAAGCGTGCCTTTCACCAGCCCGCGTCTGCTCGGTGCCCGAATCAGGCCTGATCCGGGCACGCGCGGGTTTGAACTTGTTCTGGTCCATCCCGCTCAAGCCAAGGGGACCTATATTCTACCATGGCGAGGAATGCCGGACATTGGGGCACCGACACTCTATGATCTGCGACTCTGGGAGAAGTTGTCATCGGCGCCGGACATCCACCCTACGATAATCCGCCAGGAAGCGCTGACCGTCGCGACAGAAGGTCTGGCCGGACGCCTGGTAGCGAGCGCGGCACAGGAGGCGCTGCTTGAGGAAAGGGGCAATGAGGCAAAACTGCTTGCCGAATTCGTGACACAATGTTCCGATGGTGTTGCCGCCAGCTTTTCCAACGCTGCCATGCGCAAGCCCGATACCGCGGAGGATAGGGAAGCCATTGAAGCGATCACCGCGCGTGACCCTGCGCTTATGCAGTCACTGCGCGCGCTTGCGGCGACGCTTTCTTTTGTTGGCCCCGGGACTGCTTCCGCCCAGGCACCGCTTCGGCGTCTGATGGAGGAAATCTCGATCATGGTTGGGGAATGCCGGACCCATCTTGATGAAATTGATCGGGATGGCGAAATCCAGGCCTTGCGCTTTCTGATGGAAGCGGCGGGTACGGCATTGCACTATACCGAACTTGCCATGTCCGAGATCGAAGGAAGGCTCGGCGACATTGTTGAACTGATAGCTCGCCCCAAGATCAATACGGCCAAGTTGCTTGAACGGGTCCGGCGGCCCGAATGGCTGCTGGATGGCTGGGGGGTGCCGATTGCCCTTTGGCGACGCGCCGAACCAGCCATGCGCCGCAGCATCGCATGGGATTTGGTTAGCCTGGTGCCATCCCTGCCACGAGAGGTGCAAGACTGGTTTACCCCGGATCAGGCCCTTGAATCCCCCAAGCGCATTTCACGTGCCGTCACGATGGGCGCCGATTGGCGCACAGGCCAAATCCTGGACGTCACCGCACGGAATGAGGATTTGATCAGCTTCAGCCTGCATTACGAAAATCGCGTAAGCCCGATTGGTAGCATGACCGGGCCCGCCAACTCAGATCGCGTCCCCGCGCCCAGGCGTCACGCCAAGACCAGGGGCGGGGCGGCCCACGCCGGAAGATCCCATATCGAACAAAGTCAGTCGGCAAAGCAGGATCTTGACCTTACCGCCAATCTGAACGCTGCAAGCGATGAAAATCTCCTGCGTATTGTTGCCATGATCGATCGCCTGCCGGAT
This sequence comes from Alphaproteobacteria bacterium, assembly GCA_026400795.1. Taxonomy (GTDB): domain Bacteria; phylum Pseudomonadota; class Alphaproteobacteria; order Acetobacterales; family Acetobacteraceae; genus Neoroseomonas. The sequence continues at coordinate 5,127 of JAPLOJ010000331.1, read as the reverse complement.
CGGTCCAAACTTGATGTTCTGCTTGCCGATGTTCGCCCAAGGCTTGCACAGCTTCGTCCGCCACGACCTGTAACCCTGACCAGGCTGCTTTTTCTCCCGCTTTCCGGCGCGCTGATTGATCAGGCGGATTGGCGGCGGGATGCCGCCACCATTCCGCGCACCGCCCTACACCTGATCTCGCAGGCGATCGGCGAACTTCTGGGCGAAACATGGCAAAGCATGGCGAAGGCCCTGCGCAGCGCCGTGTTTTCTGATATCGTCATCGTCGAAAATCATGGCCAGCCATTATGGGAAGGCGCTGCCAGGGCTGCGGAACGCATTTCACCCGGAATACGTTGGACGGAAGCCGGTTTCGAGCCAGAGGATTTTCGCGTCATGGTGCGTCTGGCCTCAGGGGTTTGGCGCCATGCCGGAGCGATTTGGAATATCCTGCGACTGGGCGATGCGCCCGTTTCCGTCGACGCCTTGAGAGAGGCGCTGGCAGGCCCGGCAAGCGAAAGCCTGCCAGTATACAACGCTGCCTTCAAAACCCTGCTCCGCTCCATCAGCAATCCCTCGGCCCTGGCGGTACTTGCGAGCGGCGCCATGCCGCCGGGCACCTCAGAAATCGTGATCGAAGGACTTGAAGAATGGATCAACGAGGCCCTACCGCTACTGCCAAGTTATGAGGCCCACGAGGCGACTGAGCGTGCTGAAGAATTGGGAAAGACAATCGAAGCGCTTGGCCTGACGCCTTTTTTTCAGATACCACGCCGCAAGCGGCAGCTTTCCGCCTTTTTTTGGCGGCTTGAGGAACATTGCCGCGTAATGCTGCTTGAAATCTTGAATGATGAAATACTGCCCGCTCTCTCCCCCGCGGAAGAGCCTTATTCCGACGCAACCTTCGGCCAATTGGAACGTCAGGCGCGCATCGCACGCCGTTTGGAAATCCTGGGACGCCATTTTGGCAATGACCCAAGCTATGACGTAAACCAGCAACGTCTGATCAGGGCCTTCGTCACCGCACGCAAGGATATGTCCGGCCTTGCCATCACACCGGTGGATTTGCTGCGCCTTGGTGAAATTCTACTAGGACGCGAAAAGGCACGTTCCCTGCTGGGGTCTTAGAGCAGATCACGTTCAGATGGAATCATCTGAACGTGTGAAGATGCTCGAAAAACAACGATGTAGAGCGGGTTGCGTGAACCCATGTGAACGCAACACGCTCTAAGGCAGGGATTATCCCCTGAACGGCGTACCAACAAGGGTGTGACCCCAAGCTTCGGGCATATCGGAAGTAAAGAAAACTCATTCACTTCTCGTTGCAGGTTTTTTTACCGAATCCGAAGACAATAGCGGACGTGAGCGCCAGAACCCCCCGCAATTTCGACAACTTCAACCCAAGGCTTTTCGAGCCGGCGACCTTTCTTGATCGCGGCGTGAACTTGCCTTTCACCACGCCTATACTTCTTGGCGCGCGCGCCCGCCCGCAGGAAGATCAATCCGGGCTTGAGGTCATCATTGCCAATCCCTCGGGCAGAGAGGGTGTCTATATTCTTCCCTGGGCATCCATACCGCAGATCTGCACGCCAACCCTGCATGACCGCAGGCTATGGCAATTGCTCCGCGACGAAACCGCGGTAACGCCCCGCATCGTTCAAGACGCCGCTGAAACAGTAGCCTTGGAAGGGCTCGCTGGCCGCGGCGCAGCCTCAGCCGTTCAGGAGGCACGGATTGCCCGCGAAGCACGCAGAAAGCGTATCAATTTTGCGCTCTTGCTCGACCTTATAAAGCGCGTAGAAGGCCCGCACCCTTCCCGCCCGCCGCCGGAAGTGGATGAACCCAGGCAATTGGCGATGCGAAGCCAGCAGGCAGTCATGCAATGCGCCAAAAGGCTGCATAGCACGACCGAAGCAGTGGCCGGCGCGCTTGAGGATTTGGCACAGGCCTTCAATGGTCTTGGTTTGCCGCAAGACAATCAGACTGCGCCGGCCCGCCAATTGTTGGCAGAACTCTCTAGGCTGATGGAATCCATCGCCAGTTGGCGCCAGGATTTACCGGAAGGCGTTACCTCCAGCACTGCAAGCTTGGTTCAGCAAACACTCGAACTCACGCTCAATTGTGCCATCCAATCGACTGAGGAATTTGACGCCCTGATCAGTGACACCATCGCAGCGCTTCAGTCATGGCAGAAAGACTGTGGGGAAGTCACCCATCGTCTCACGAAGCTCGATTGGCTTTTGGATGGTTGGGACACGCTGATTGGCATTTGGGAAGCCGCACCTGCTCAGCAGAAGACTAACGCTATCATGGAAATGGCGTTACTGGCGCCGATCCTTCCCAAGGAAGTAGCGGGCTGGTTTGGGGTGGATGCCGATCCGCTAAAGCTTCGTCGCACCGGGCGCATCGTTCATCAATTTGAAGATTGGCGCAGCGGAAGCGTGGTTGACATGATCGCGCGCAATGAAGAATTAATGCGCAGTCGCTGTCAAAGCCAAGCTAAACTGACCAGAACGCGGCGCAGAGGGCCAAAACTTGGATCAAAGCCGGAACAGTCGGCATCAGGGCAGGCCAAGCCGCAAGTGCATGCCGCGGGGACCGGGCAAACAGGAACAGCACGCGCAAAGACCCAGCTTGCTGAAACCCGCCAATTAATTTATTCATTGGCCGTATCGTCAGACATGGCGCTGACCAATGTGGTAGAAATCCTGGATCGCCTGCCGGATCGGCTTGAAGCGGACCGGCTGCTGGATGCCGCCCGCCCACGATTACGCCAGCTTCGACCCTCGCGGGGGCTGCAATTCACCAGGCTGCTTTTCCTGCCGCTTGATGGCGCCATCGCCGATAACGCTGATTGGCAAAGGGATGCTTCGCGCCTGCCGCGCACCGCCTTGCACGGCATTGCCGAGGCCTTACGCATCGCGATGGGCGAAGAAGCGCAAAGACTTGAAGCAGGCTTCGCCGGCAAGACCTTTCAGGATTTTGGCGCGGTGGACCGCGCAGGCCGCGTGCTTTGGGCCACCGCGACAAGTTTGGCCCCAAACCTTAAGCCAGGGCCGCGTTGGGAAAATAGTGGCCTTCGCCCTGATGATTTCACATCATTGGTGCGGCTTGCGGCAAGTGTCTGGCGCCATGCCGTACCTCTATGGGCCGCCATTCAGCTTGCCGGCTGGGGCCCGCCCGAAGAAGCGGTCCGCGCAGCACTGATCCCCATGGCCACTGAGGATTCGGCCGCCTTCGCCATAGGCTTGGCGACCTTAATGCAAAAAGCCACAAGCCCTGGCATGGTAGCCTTGGCAGCTGCCGGCCTCTCGGACCGGGCCGGCAGCATTGCCGATGCTGCGGTGGATGACTGGTTGGACAAGGCACGCGTCAGCTTGCCCAGTGATGATCTGGCCGCCGCCGCCGCGCTTGCGGAATCCTTCGGTCGTGCCTTTCAGGATTTGGAAAACGCCCCACCCACGCGCAATCCACGGCGCGCGGAACGGATGGTTCAATTCCGCCAGGAAGCCGAACTCACCTGTCGGCAAGCCTATGAGGAGGGGCTTCGAGCGGAAATTCTGCAACAATTGCCTCTTCTCGCCACCTCCGCAACAGGAGAGCAGATCCACGCATTGGAAGGCCACGCCCGTGGCCTGCGCCGCCTGGAATTGATCGGCCGACGCTACGGCATTGATCATGGCTATGACGGCGCAGCGAAGCGGATAAGTGACGCGCTGGCCGCAACAAAGCAGGCGCTGGCACCAGCCGGCCTCACTAAGCTTGATCTCGCTCGGTTGGGTGAAATTTTGCTGGGCCCTGAAGCAGCACTGCAGCTCTTGGGATAGAGCGCTCTTACGTCATCAGATTGCGATACTTCCCCATCGCGTGAAGCCGTGGCCCGTAAGCGGGAACCGCACTAATCACCCGCCAATAAAACCCGCTTGCGCGGTGCGGTCTGCACCATGGGCGCGAGAGGTACCGCGCTGCGCGAAGCCTGTTCGCGTTCGCGCGCAACGGCGCCATAGATAGTGCTGCGCTGCATTGGCTGCCGGCCGATGGAATGGATAAGGCGTTCCATCGCCTCGGGCGGGAATTCCTGCCCGTGCTCCGTGCCGGCGGCGCGGCTGATGCTTTCATTCATCAAGGTACCGCCCAGATCATTTGCCCCCGCTTGCAAAGCTATCGCGGCACCTTCGGGGCCCATCTTCACCCAACTTGTCTGGATATTGGTGAAATGCGGATGGAGCACGAGCCGCGCGACGCTGTGCATCAGCAGCGCCTCACGAAAGCTTGGGCCGCGGCGCGCCAGGCCGCGCAGATACATGGGCGCTTCCATATGCACGAAGGGCAGCGGCACAAATTCGGTAAAGCCGCCGGTTTCCGCTTGCAAATCACGCAGCACCAGCAAATGTCGCGCCCAATGCAAGGGCGCTTCCACATGGCCGAACATGATGGTGGCGGTGCTGCGCAGACCAAGCCCATGCGCGGCGCGCATCACGGCCTGCCATTCTTCCGTATTCACCTTATCTGGGCAGATGATGTCCCGGATTTCATCATCCAGAATCTCCGCTGCCGTGCCGGGCAAAGTGCCAAGCCCGGCATCGCGCAGCCGCGCCATGAATGCCGACAGCGAAAGTCCCAGCGTGCGCGCGCCCTGATGGATTTCCAGCGCGGAGAAGGCATGGATATGCATCCCCGGCACGGCCTGCTTGATCGCGCGGCAAATCGCTTCATAGGTAGCGCCGGTATATTCCGGGTGGATGCCACCTTGCAGGCAGACTTCCGTGGCACCACGCGACCAGGCTTCCTTGGCGCGACGGGTGATTTCCGCATGGTCAAGATCATAGGCCGGGCCGCGCAAGGCTTCATGCGTCTTGCCCTTGCTGAAGGCGCAGAAGCTGCAACGATAGGTGCAGATATTCGTGTAGTTGATATTGCGATTGACAACATAGCGCACGGTATCGCCCGCCACCGCCTGGCGCAGCCGATCCGCAGCCGCCATGACATGCGCCTGATCCGCATCCCGCGCGGCGAACAGCGTTTCAATCGCCGGCGTATCGAGCCTTTCACCCTGCGCGGCGCGTTCGACCAGCCCTGCAAGCCCCGCATCAGCCGCGTTCAATAGCGGCGCGGCAAGGCGCGGTAGTGTCAGCGCGCCGGGCGACC
>JAPLOJ010000059.1 GCA_026400795.1 Alphaproteobacteria bacterium | reverse complement strand
TATCCATGAATATCAGGCGAAGGAACTGCTGCGCCGCTATGGCGTTGCGGTACTTGAAGGCCATGTCGCCTGGAATGCCGAGGAAGCCGCCGCGGCAGCGGCCAAGCTCCCTGGCCCGGTCTATGTGGTGAAATCACAAATCCATGCGGGTGGACGCGGCGCGGGCCGCTTCATGGAAGACCCGAATGGCAAGGGCGGCGTACGTGTGGTCAAGTCAGCCGCCGATGTGAAGGCCGCCGCTGATGCCATGATCGGCAAGACGCTGGTGACCAAGCAAACCGGCCCCGCCGGCAAGCTAGTATCCCGCGTTTATGTCGAAGATGGCTGCGATATCGCCCGCGAATTGTATCTGGGCCTGTTGGTGGACCGCGCGACATCGCGCCTGACCATCATGGCGTCCACCGAAGGCGGGATGGAAATTGAAGAAGTCGCAGAAAACCATCCCGAAAAAATCCTGAAGGTCGCGATTGACCCGGCTTCGGGCGTCTCAGGCTTTCATGCGCGCAAGCTCGCCTTCGGCCTTGGGCTGACCGGCAAGCAGGTGGCGTCCTTCAGCAAGTTTGTACTGGCGCTGTACGGCGCCTTTGTTGAACTTGACTGCGCGATTGTTGAAATCAACCCGCTGGTCGTGACCGGCGCGGGTGAGATTGTCGCGCTCGACGCCAAGGTATCCTTCGATGACAGCGCCCTGTTCCGCCACAAGGATCTGGAAGCGCTGCGCGATGATACGGAAATGGACCCGAAGGAATTGGATGCGGTCAAGAACGACCTGAACTATGTCGCGCTGGATGGCGAGATCGGCTGCATGGTCAATGGCGCGGGCCTGGCCATGGCGACGATGGATATCATCAAGCTTTATGGTTCAAGCCCGGCCAACTTCCTGGATGTGGGCGGCACGGCCACCGCGGCGCGCGTCACTGAGGCGTTTCGCATCATCACCTCGGACGCCAATGTGAAGGCCATTCTGGTCAATATCTTTGGCGGCATCGCGAAATGCGACATGATCGCGACGGGCATTGTGGAAGCGACCAAGACGCTATCGCTGAAAGTGCCTTTGGTGGTGCGGCTTGAAGGCACCAATGTGGATTTGGGCAAGAAGATCCTCGCTGATAGCGGGCTTGCCATTATTGCCGCCGATAATCTTGCCGATGCAGCGAAGAAAGTTGTCGCTGCTGTGAAGGGGGCCTGAACCATGGCTGTTCTTGTCAACGCCAATACCCGCGTAATGACCCAGGGCTTCACCGGGGCGCAGGGCACCTTCCATGCCGAACAGGGCATTGCCTATGGCTCCACCTATGTCGGCGGTGTCACGCCCGGCAAGGGCGGCACCACCCATATCGGCCTGCCGGTTTTCGATACCGTGGCCGAATGCATGGCCAAGACCGGCGCCAATGCGTCCGTGATCTATGTGCCACCGCCCTTCGCGGCAGATGCGATTCTGGAAGCGATTGATGCGGAAGTGCCGCTGATCATCTGCATCACGGAAGGCATTCCGGTGCTGGATATGGTCAAGGTGAAGCGCGCGCTGGATGGCTCCAAATCCCGCCTGGTCGGGCCGAATTGCCCGGGCGTGATCACGCCTGGCGCCTGCAAAATCGGCATCATGCCGGGCCATATCCATAAGCCTGGGTCGGTTGGCATCGTCTCCCGTTCCGGCACCCTGACCTATGAAGCTGTGGCGCAAACCACCGCCGCCGGACTTGGCCAATCAAGCTGCGTTGGCATTGGCGGCGACCCGGTGAAGGGCATGGATTTCATCGAAGTGCTGGAGATGTTCCTGGCCGACCCCGATACCAAATCCATCGTCATGATTGGCGAGATTGGCGGGCAATCCGAAATCCTGGCCGCCGAATACCTGAAGCGGGAAAATTTCGCCCCCGGCAAGCCGAATAAGCCGGTGGTGGGCTTCATTGCCGGCGCCACGGCGCCCCCCGGCCGGCGCATGGGCCATGCCGGGGCGGTGATTTCTGGCGGGGCGGATACCGCGGAAGCGAAAATGGCCGCGATGAAAGCCGCTGGGATTCACGTTGCGGATAGTCCTTCTGCGCTAGGCTCCACCATGGTCAAGGCGCTTGGTCGCTGATTTCGCCCAAATGTAGAATTGGGGGGCTGCCGCAACGGGCGCTAAGGCCTTATGCTTGCAGCCCTCTGCCCCGGTGCCGGGGCGCTGCACGGCACCACAAAAATACATCCGCCCATCCCCTGCTGGGGAAGACGAGGCGGGAGGGAGAAGGTTGATGGCCGGAGTGGATATTCTCGCAACCGCGATGACGGGGGCGAATGCTGCTTATCTTGCTGATCTCTACGCGAGATGGACAGAAAATCCCGGAAGCGTGGACCCCACCTTTGCTGAGCTTTTTGCTTCCCTGAATGACGAAGCCCGCGCGGTGCTGACGGATGCCTCTGGCGCATCCTGGGCGCCACGTATTCGCGGCGCTTTCGGGCCTGATCCCGAAAAGCCCGCCCCCGCCAAGGGCGCCAAGCCAGGTGCGGCGGACCCGGAAGCTACGCGCCGCGCGGTGCTGGATTCGATCAGGGCGCTAATGCTGATCCGCAGCTATCGCGTGCGCGGCCATTTGGAAGCGCGGCTTGATCCGCTCGGCCTGCAAGTGCCGAAGCCCCATCCCGAACTTGACCCCAAGACCTATGGCTTCACGGATGAGGATTTGGATCGGCAGATCTTCCTTGATTTCGTGCTGGGTAAGGAAACCGCCAGCCTCAGAGAAATCCTCGCCATCTGCCGCGCTTCCTATTGCGGTTCGATCGGCGTTGAATTCATGCATATTCAGGACCCGGATCAGAAATCCTGGATCCAGCGCCGCATTGAAGGCGCGCCCTGGAATGGCGCCTTCGACACCGCGCAGAAGAATCAAATCCTGCAGCAATTGACGGAAGCCGAGGGCTTTGAGGCGTTTTGCGCGCGCAAATTCGTGGGCACCAAGCGCTTCGGCCTGGAAGGTGGAGAAACCACCATCTCAGCGGTGCAGGCAGCGATTGAAACCGCGGCCAAGCAGGGGGCGAAGGAAATCGCGATTGGCATGGCCCATCGTGGCCGCTTGAACATGCTGGTGAATGTCGTGAAGAAATCCTTCACGCAGGTGTTTTCCGAATTCAAAGGCAATTCCAGCAATCCGGATGATACCGGTGGCTCAGGCGATGTAAAATATCACCTTGGTACCAGCACCGATATCGAGATCGCCGGCAATAAGGTTCACCTTTCGCTGCAACCCAATCCTTCGCATCTGGAAGCGGTGGACCCGGTGGTGGCGGGCAAGGTGCGCGCGCGGCAGGATATGTCGGGCGATATCAAAGGCCGGCGTTCGGTCATGGGCATTCTGCTGCATGGCGATGCGGCCTTTGCCGGGCAGGGCGTTGTTTATGAAACGCTGGCCATGAGCCAATTGGTTGGTTATCGCACCGGTGGCACATTGCATATCGTTACCAATAATCAGATCGGCTTCACGACCGTCCCGCTGCACGCCTATTCCGGTTTGTATTG
>JAPLOJ010000202.1 GCA_026400795.1 Alphaproteobacteria bacterium | reverse complement strand
TGATGATTGCTTCGGCAAGGGCACTATTCGCGCGGATGGGCGGAAGCTCCATCCCGCCTATTTGTTTGAGGTGAAGGCGCCGTCCGAAAGCCGCGGTCCTTATGACTACTACAAGCTTCTGCAGACCACCCCGGCTGATGAAGCTTTCCGCCCGATGAGTGAGGGCAATTGCCCCATGATCCGGGCCTGACATGAAACAAGTGTTATCCACTTCGCGCCCCGCCCATGGCATCCGCCATGGCGCGGCGGTGCCCTGAGGGAAATTTTCCGCATGGATGAGATATTCGGCATACCGACGCCGCTGCTCTTTGGACAGCTTCTGCTCGGATTGATCAATGGCGCCTTCTACGCGATGCTGTCACTCGGCCTCGCGGTGATTTTTGGGCTGCTCAACATCATCAACTTCACCCATGGCGCGCAGTTCATGATGGGCGCCTTCGTGGCCTGGATGCTGCTGAATTACCTGGGCATCGGCTATTGGTGGGCGCTGATCCTCTCGCCACTGCTGGTGGGGCTGACAGGGGTGATACTTGAACGAACTATGATCTGTCAGCTTTACAAGATGGATCATTTATATGGGATGCTGTTGACCTTCGGGTTATCGCTGATCATTGAAGGCGTGTTCCGAAATCAATATGGCTCATCCGGTATGCCCTATCGCATTCCGCCGGAACTCTCGGGCGCTTGGGATCTCGGCTTCATGTTCATGCCGGTCTATCGCGGTTGGGTCGTGGTGTTTGCGCTTTTCGCCTGCATCACCACCTGGCTTGTGATCGAAAAGACCCGGCTTGGCGCCTATCTGCGCGCAGCGACGGAAAACGCGCCGCTGGTGCAAGCCTTTGGCGTGAATGTCCCGCGCATGATCACACTGACCTATGGCGCGGGTGTGGCTTTGGCCGCGCTGGCTGGCGTGCTGGCCGCGCCGATCTACTCGGTCAACCCGCAAATGGGCACGAACCTGATTATCGTGGTGTTTGCCGTGGTGGTGATCGGGGGCATGGGCTCCATCCTGGGGTCCGTGCTGACCGGCTTTGGTCTTGGTATCGTCGAAGGTCTGACCAAGGTTTTCTATCCGGAAGCCTCGGCCACCGTGATCTTCATCATCATGGTTATTGTGTTGCTGGCGCGTCCTGCCGGCCTTTTCGGGAGGGCTTGATCCATGGCTGGTCAATCCATGACAAGCAGCGCCGTGCCTGCGGGCCCGCAGGAATCAATCTTCGGCTTCACCAAGGCGCAATTCATCGCCCTTTTGGTGATGTTCGCAGCCTTGGTGGTGGCGCCCTTCTTCCTCTATCCCGTCTTCCTGATGAAGCTGCTCTGCTTCGCGCTATTCGCCTGCGCCTTCAATTTGCTGATTGGCTATGTTGGGCTGACATCCTTCGGCCATGCCGCCTATTTCGGCATGGGCGGGTATATCGCCGCGCATAGTGCAAAGGTTTGGGGGCTGACGCCGGAAATCTCGATCCTGATCGGGGCGCTTTTGGCGGGGGTGCAGGGGGCGATTTTCGGTTGGGTCGCCATTCGGCGCCAGGGCATCTACTTCGCCATGATCACGCTGGCGCTGGCGCAGATGATCTACTTCTTGTGTCTACAAGCGCCCTTCACCGGCGGTGAAGATGGCATCCAGGCAGTGCCGCGCGGCCATCTGTTCGGGTTCATTTCTCTCGCCCCGGACATGAACATGTATTGGTTTGTCGCCGCGGTGTTTGTGCTCTGCTTCCTGCTGATCCACCGTATTGTGCATTCGCCCTTCGGCCAGGTGCTGAAAGCCATTCGTGAGAATGAACCGCGCACCACATCGCTTGGCTATAGAACGGATGACTATAAGCTGGTGGCCTTCATCCTTTCCGCGACCATTGCCGGGGTTGCGGGTGGCACCAAGTCGCTGGTGTTCGGCATTGCAACACTGACTGATGTGCATTGGTCCATGTCCGGTGAAGTGCTGCTGATGACGCTGGTGGGCGGGCTTGGCACGGTGTTCGGGCCCATGATCGGCGCAGCCGTGATTGTCGCCATGCAGAATTACCTGGCGGAGATGGGCGCTTGGGTCACGGTGATCCAGGGCGTGATCTTCATTGCCTGCGTGCTGGCCTTCCGGCGCGGCATTGTGGGTGAAATCGGCAATCTGCTGCGCGTGCGCCTGTAAGCGGCTCAGCGTTTCTGAAACATGGCGCCTCTGCTGCGGTTCGCGGCAGGGGCGCTTTGCTTTTGGGCAAGGCGCGGCGCCTCTGGGCCGCCTTCAGCAATCCAGGGCTTGCGAAAGCGGCGCTTTAGGGGTTTCTAGGTGGGTGATGAAGCCCCCTATCTTCGCCATCGGGATTTCCCTGTGAGCACGCCGGTTCTGGACGTGTCCGGGCTCAGCCTTGGCTTTCGCCAGGATGGGCGGATGCTCGGCATTCTGGATGGCATTTCCTTTCGCGCTGAAGCCGGCAAGACGCTCGCGATTGTGGGCGAAAGTGGCTGCGGGAAATCGGTGGCTTCGCTGGCCATCATGGGGCTACTGCCGGAGAATGCGATGGTGTCGGGCAGTGCGCGGCTGATGGGGCGGGACTTGCTCGGCATGTCCGCGGAAGAACGCCGGGCGTTGCGCGGCGCTGAAATGGCCATGATCTTCCAGGAACCCATGACCAGCCTGAACCCGGCCTTCACGGCTGGTGAGCAGGTGGCGGAAGCGTTGCGCCTGCATCAGCGCCTGGACCGTGACGCAGCCTTCAAAGCTGCGGTTGCAATGCTGGAGAAGGTCCGCATACCCGATGCGGCGCGGCGCGCGCGGCAATACCCGCATCAGCTTTCAGGCGGCATGCGTCAGCGCGTGATGATAGCGATTGCGCTCGCCTGCCGACCCAAGCTGCTGATTGCCGATGAACCGACCACGGCCTTGGATGTGACGGTGCAGGCGCAAATCCTGGCATTGCTGGATGATCTGAAGCGGGAAACCGGCACGGCGGTTATCCTGATCACGCATGATCTGGGCGTGGTTGCGGATCATGCCGATGATGTTGTGGTGATGTATGCCGGGCGTGTGGCGGAACAGGCGCGCGCCGCTGATCTTTTTGCGCGGCCAGAACATCCCTATACCGTTGGGTTATTGGGCGCCGCGCCAGCCGCAGGGGTGCGCGGCGAAAGGCTTGCGAGCATTGAAGGGACGGTGCCAGATTTGCGCGCGCCGCCGCCTGGCTGCCGCTTCGCGCCGCGTTGCCCCTTTGCTATCGCCCGCTGCGCTGAAGGCGCCCCCCCATTGACCGAGGTCGCGCCCGGGCATTTCAGCGCCTGCCTGCGCGCCCCGCTGGATGGCATGCTGGGGGTGGCGGCATGACCGTGCTGCTGGAATTGCGCGATGTCGTGAAGCATTTCCCGGTGCGTGATGCGCTGGGCCGACGCGCCGGTGCTGTGCATGCGGTGGATGGCGTTTCGCTTTCCGTGGCAGAGGGCGAGGTTCTCGCCATTGTCGGTGAAAGCGGCTGCGGCAAATCAACGCTTGGGCGTGTCATGCTGCGGCTGATTGAACCTGATAGCGGCTCGGTGCGGTTTGCCGGCGAGGACCTCGCCACCCTTTCGCCATCCGCGTTGCGCGCACGTCGGCGCGATATGCAGATCATTTTCCAGGACCCTTTCGGCAGCCTTGATCCGCGCATGACCGTCGCGCAGGCCATTGCTGAACCGCTCCGCCTGCATCGGCTGGTGCCACGTGCCGAGGAACCAGCGCGCGTTACCGAATTGCTGCGCCGGGTCGGCTTGCGGCCGGAAAGCGCGGGGCGCTGGCCGCATGAATTCTCGGGCGGGCAGCGCCAGCGTATTGCCATCGCCCGGGCCCTTGCCAGCAATCCGCGCCTGATCATTGGCGATGAGCCTGTGAGTGCGCTGGATGTTTCCGTGCAGGCGCAGGTCATCAATCTGCTGCGCGATTTGATCCGCGATTTGCGCCTGACCTTTGTGCTGGTCAGCCATGATCTTGGCGTGGTGCGCCATGTCGCGGATCGTGTCGCGGTGATGTATTTGGGCCGCATTGTGGAAGAAGGCCCGGCGGAGGAAGTATTGGGCGCGCCGCGTCACCCCTATACGCGCGCGCTTGTCGCCGCCATGCCAGGCGCGCAGACGAAAACACCGCCGCTGGAAGGCGATGTGCCAAGCCCGATCGCGCCACCATCCGGCTGTCGCTTTCATACGCGCTGCGCTTTTGCTGCTGAGCGCTGCCGCGCTGAAACGCCGCGCCTTGAAGGTATGGGCCACGCGGTTGCCTGCCATTTTGCCGAGAGCCTGCCGCCACCCGCTGAGCGTATTGCCGCACTCGGCGGTGGCGAAAGACTGGCGCGGCTGCAAGCCTTTTTCCGGGGCACAGCCCCTTCACCCACCGGGATGGGAGAACACGCATGAAAACCATGATCCGCGCAGCCTTGGCCGCTTTTGGTGTGCTCGCTATCGCAGCGGCACCAGCAAGCGCGCAGCATTTGCGCATCGCGCTGAAGGAAGACCCGGACATTCTGGATCCGACTTTGTCGCGCACCTTTGTTGGGCGCATCGTCTATGCCGCGCTGTGCGACAAGCTTTTTGACATTAACGAAAAGCTGGAAATCGTCCCGCAATTGGCCACAGGCTATCGCTGGGAAGACCCGCGCAGCCTGATCATCACGCTGCGGGAAGGCGTGCGCTTTCACGATAATGAAGTGATGGATGCGGAGGCAGTGAAATATTCCCTGCTGCGTCACTTGAATCTGCAAGGCAGTTTCCGCCGCAGCGAAATCGCCGATATGGAAACGGTGGAAGTGGTAGACCCGCTGACCATCCGCATTCGCCTGAAGGGGCCATCCGCTTCCTTCCTGGCGGCGCTTTCGGATCGTGCGGGCATGCCTGTCAGCCCCAAGGCGGCCGAGGCGTTGGGGCGCAATTTCGGCACGCGCCCCGTCTGCACCGGACCGTTTCGGTTCGTGGAGCGTGTGGCGCAGGAACGCATTGTTGCTGAACGCTTTCCTGAATATTGGGATGCGCGGAATATTCATATCGCCCGCGTGACCTATCTGCCCATTCCGGACAACACGGTGCGCTTGGCCAATCTGCAATCCGGCGCGGTGGAATTCGCCGAGCGGATGGAACCCGATGACATGAAGCCCATCCAACGTAGCCGTAATCTGCGCGCCGTTGCGGTAGATGAATTGGGCTATCAAAGCATCACCATCAATACCGGCAATGGCGAACGCGCCAATACGCCCTTCGCGCGCGATGCGCGCATCCGCCGCGCCTTTGAATTGGCGATTGATCGCGCCGCAGTGAATCAGGTGGTTTATGAAGGCATGTATGTGCCAACGCGCCAGCCTTTCCCGCCAGCAAGCCCCTTTCACGTGCGCGATTTCCCGCCCACCACGCGCGATCTGGCGCGCGCGCAGGCGCTGCTCCGTGAAGCGGGGGCGACGCTGCCGGTCACGGTTGAAATGACCGTGCCGAACAACCCTGATCTTCGCCAGGTCGGCGAAGTGATCCAAGCCATGGTGAAGGAAGCGGGCTTTGACCTACGCCTGAGGGCCATGGAATTCGCTTCATCCTTGCAGGCCGCGTCGCGGGGTGAGTTCGAAACCTATCTGGTCGGCTGGTCAGGCCGCACCGATCCGGATGGCAATATCTTCAGCTTCACACGCACTGGTGGCGGGCAGAATGATGGCCGCTATTCCAATGCGGAGGTGGATAAGCTGTTGGATGAGGCGCGCACAGAATTGGACCTGGCCAAGCGCCAGGCGCTGTATGCCCGCGCCGCGCGCATCGCCTATGGCGATGATGTCCACCGCATCTATTTGTGGCACCGCAAGAACATCATGGCCCATAGCGCGCGGCTTTCCGGCTATCGGCCCATCGCGGATGGTCTGGTGCGGCTGCAAGGCGTGCGGTTGCAATAAGCGCCATGTGGCTCTGGCTTCTCAAGCGGATTGGGCAGGTACTGCCGACGCTTTTCATCCTCTCCATCCTGATCTTCGGGCTGCAACAACTCATGCCCGGCGATCCGGCGCTGATCCTGGCAGGAGAGGAGAGGGGCGACCCACAAGTGCTGGCGCAAATCCGCGCGGAACTCAGGCTTGATCGGCCAATCTACGAACAATATCTCTATTGGATCGGCAATGTGCTGACGGGCGATTTCGGCTTTTCCTGGCGCATCAGGATGCCCGTCAGCCAGCTTATTCTGGATAAGCTGCCAGTGACGGCGCAGCTTGCCGCCATGTCCTTCATCATTGCGGTGCTGATTGGTGTGCCGGCGGGGATCATCTCCGCCGTGAAGCGCGATCAGCCGGCGGATTGGGCGGCGAATGGTGTCGCGCTATTCGGTATTTCCACGCCGAATTTTTGGCTCGGCATTATGATGATCCTGTTCTTCAGTGCGGAATTGGGCTGGCTGCCACCTTCGGGCTATGTGCCGCTGACCGAGGATTTCTGGCAATCCATCGCGACCACGATCATGCCGGCTTTCGTGCTGGGCACCGGCGTTGCCTCGGTGCTGATGCGCCATACGCGCGCGGCGATGCTGACAGCGCTGTCGCAGGATTATGTGCGCACGGCGCGCGCCAAGGGGCTACGCGAAAGGGTCGTTGTCTGGAAACACGCGCTGCGCAATGCGCTGATCCCAGTGGTTACCTTGGGCGCGATTGAATTTGGCCGACTGCTGGCGGGCGCCGTGTTGACCGAACAGGTCTTCACCATTCCGGGCTTTGGCAAGCTGATTGTGGATGCGGTGTTCAATCGCGATTACCCGGTGGTGCAGGGTGTTGTGCTGGCAACCGCCTTGATTTTCGTGCTGCTCTCACTCGTGGCTGATTTGCTTTACATGGCGATCAATCCAAGGCTGCGTCAGGCATGAACGTGCCGGCCATCAGCATGGGGGAAAGCCCCACGCGCCGCGCGCTGAAGCGGTTTTTCCGCCACAAGCTTGCGGTGTTTGGCCTGGTGGTGGTGATTGCCTTTGTGCTGATGGCGCTGCTGGCGCCGCTGATCGCGCCCTATGATCCGCTGCAAACAAGCTGG